>DAIUEM010000066.1:0-9232 GCA_036845105.1 Actinomycetota bacterium
ACCGCCGGCCGCGGAACTTCGGTGATATGCCGGAACCCGACCGCGAGGCGCACGTGTTCAACATCGGACCCCAGGAGCTGCTGCTCATCCTGTTGGTGGCGCTCGTCATCGTGGGGCCGAAGCGTCTCCCCGAGCTCAGCCGGACGATCGGGCGCGGGCTTCGCGAGTTCCGCAAGGCCCAGGACGAGGTGAAGAAGACGATCAACCTCGGCCTCGACGAGAGCGAGCCCACGACGCCCGGCGGCGGCCGGACGGCTCGGACGACGGTCCCCGCCGACGCGTCCGGCGATGGAACGGGCGAGGCCGACCGCGCCGGGTCGACCGAGACGGGCGCCGAGACCGACGCCCCCGAGACCGGCGCCGCACCGCCCGCGGACCCCGCCGCGGACGTCGCTCGCACGCTCGGGCGAGGGCTCGCCGAGATCCGCCAGGCCCGGCGGGAGATCCAGCGCACGTTCCGTGTCGACCTGACCGACGAGCCCCGCACGCCGATCCGCAAGCCCGACGCCCCGTCGGCCCCGGCGCCACCCGACGCCCCCGAGGATCGCGGTTCCGCCGGCCCGGAGACGCCGGCCTGACGGAGCCGGCGCGCCCGATGCGAGTGATCCCCGAGCGCTTCCGGCGGAAGCGCCGCGACCCCGAGGGGACGATGTCCCTCGTCGAGCACCTCGAGGAGCTGCGCCGGCGGCTCGTCATCTCGATCGTCGCGATCGCGGTCGGCGCCGTCGTCGGGTGGCTGCTCTACGACGCCGTCATCGAGCTCCTGCTCGAGCCCTACTGCGATTACTGGGCCACCGTGCCGCCGGAGAACCGATCGACCGAGAGCTGCTCGCTGTTCTTCATGGGCGCGGTCGACCCCGTGCTCATCAAGCTGAAGGTCGTGGTCTTCCTCGGGTTGTTCATCGCGCTCCCCGTCGTCCTGTGGCAGCTCTGGTCGTTCGTGGTCCCGGGCCTCACGAAGCGGGAGCGGCGGCTCGCGGTGCCGTTCGTGGCGAGCTCGGTGATCCTGTTCGCGCTCGGGGCGTTCCTCGCGTACGCGACGCTGCCGAGGGCGCTGAGCTTCCTCCTGGGCTTCGCCGGCTCGGAGTTCGTGCCGCTGCTCACGGGCGACCGGTTCCTGTCGTTCGTGATGCTCGTGGCGCTCGCGTTCGGGCTGTCCTTCGAGTTCCCGATCGTGCTGATCTTCCTCTCGGTCGTGGGCGTGATCTCCACCCAGACGCTCCGCGACTGGCGCCGGTGGGCGTACCTCGGCATCTCGATCTTCGCGGCGTTCATCACGCCGAGCGCCGATCCCTACACCATGCTCGCGATGATGCTGCCGATGATGCTGTTCTACGAGGCGGCTATCATCGTGGCTCGACTCCTGGGGAAGTGACGGGGACGACATGGCGATCAAGGGCAAGAGCAAGCCGAAGGGCGGCGCGAAGCCGGTCACGCGCGGGCCGCGCCCGACGTACGTGCCGGTCCGTACGCCGCTCCTACAGCGCCGTTCCTTCTGGTTCACGGTGATCGCGGTCTTGGTCGTCGCGAGCGCCCTCGGGATCTGGTACGGCATCGCGAAGCAGCGGGAGTCGGAGCGGGAGGCTGAGCTCGAGGCCTCGCTCCGGACGGCGGTCACCGACTACCAGGAGCAGGTCGACCCGATCCTACTGACGGTCGGCACCCCGGTCCCGAGCGGATACGACACGTTCCCCGCGTTCGAGGACGGCCTGAACGAGTTCATCGACGGCCAGAGCAAGGCGGCGGCGCTCGACGAGGTCGCGAACGCCACCGCGGACAGCGCGGCCCGCGCCGCCGAGGACCTGGAGGCGATCGGGGCGGCGCAGCTCGTCGCGGGCAAGGGGTTCGAGGCGGAGGTCGCCCTGTTCGTCATCAACTCCCAGTCGCGCATGGCGCAGGGTCTGAGGGCGTACGAGCAGGCGGCGCTCCTGGCCTCGGATGCTGCCGCCGCGGCGGGCGAGCAGGCCGTCGACCTGGCGAAGCGGGCCAAGGAGGTCGCCGCCGTCGCGGGAGACGTCTTCGCCGACGGGTACCAGGACTACGTCGAGGTCCAGGTCCGGGCCGGGACCTTCGAACCGGTGGTCGACACGGGCTTGCCGTGACCGACGGCCTGCTGCTGCTCCACGCCTGGCCGCTCGACGCGCGGATGTGGGAGCCGCAGCTCGGGGCGCTGCCGTCCGGCCTCGCCGTCGCCGCGCCGAGCCATCCGGGGTTCGGCGGCACGCCGTCCTCGGGATCGGTGTTGACGATGGAGGCCTGCGCCAGGAACGCCCTGGTCGCTCTCGACGAGGCGGGGATCGACCGGGCGCTCGTGTGCGGGCTGTCGATCGGCGGGTACGTGACGTTCGAGCTGTGGCGGCGGGCGCGGGAGCGCTTCCTCGGCATGGTCCTCGCGAACACCCGCGCCGTCGCCGACCCGCCGGAGGCCGTCCAGGCTCGGCTCGATCTCGCCGCGCGGCTGCGGGCGGCGGGCAATGTCCTGGCGGAGGAGCCGCCGAAGCTCCTCGCGCCGGATGCCCCGCACGAACTCTTCGAGCGCGTCCGGACGATGATCGCCGAACAACCGGCCGGGTCGATCGCGGCCGCCAGCGAGGGGATGGCCGAGCGCCCGGACTCGACCCCCGATCTCGGCACGATCGACGTGCCGACGCTCGTCGTCACCTCGACGCAGGACCAGCTGATCCCCCCGAGCGTGAGCGCCGACATGGCCTCGAGGATCCCCGGGGCGCGTCTGGAGACGATCGAGGGGGTCGGGCACCTCACGAACCTCGAGGCGCCCGAGGCGTTCAACCGCCTGCTGTTCGAGCACCTCGGCGCCTGCGGCCTGGGCTGAGCCCGGTCCCGGCCGTCCCCGGGAGGCGCCCGTAGACTTGCCGAGTGACCGATCCCACGCGGTTCGCGGCTCGGTACCCGTTCGCCCTCGACGACTTCCAGCTCCAGGCGATCGAGGCCCTCCACGCGGGCGAGTCCGTCCTCGTGGCCGCCCCGACCGGTTCGGGGAAGACGGTCGTCGCGGAGTTCGCCCTCGAGCGCGCCCTGGAGCGCGCCGCCAAGTGCTTCTACACGACGCCGCTGAAGGCGCTGTCGAACCAGAAGTTCGGCGACTTCGTGGCTCGACACGGCGCCGCGAAGGTGGGCCTGCTCACCGGGGACAACTCGATCAACGCGGAGGCCCCGATCGTGGTGATGACCACCGAGGTCCTGCGGAACATGCTCTACGAGAAGAGCCGCACGCTCGAGGGCCTCCTGTTCGTCGTGATGGACGAGGTCCACTACCTGCAGGACCCGTACCGCGGCGCCGTGTGGGAGGAGGTGCTGATCCACCTGCCGCTGTCGGTCTCGGTGGTCTGCCTTTCGGCGACGATCTCGAACGCCGAGGAGTTCGGCGAGTGGGTCGGGACGCTGCGGGGCACCACCCGCGTGGTGATCGAGGAGCGGCGCCCCGTGCCGCTCGAGCATCACTACCTGATCGGCCGGGAACTGCACCCGATGCACGTCGAGCAGGACGGGCAGCTGATGCCGAACCCGTACGTCGTGTCGCTGGACCGGGAGGAGGTCCGCTACAAGACGTACTACCGGCGCGGCTCCGGGACGGCGCAACACCAGCGGATCCCGCGGCCCCGCGAGGGCCACCGCCGGTTCTTCGTCCCGCGGCGCGAGGAGGTCGTGGAGACCCTGGCCCAACAGGGCATGCTGCCGGCGATCTACTTCGTCTTCAGCCGCGCGGGGTGCGATCGCAGCGTCGAGTGGCTCATGGGCTCGGGCGTGCGGCTCACGACGCGGGAGGAGGCCGAGCGGATCCGGGACTTCACCGAGATGCGCTCGGCGTGGATGGACGAGGAAGACCTGCGGACGCTGGGCTTCTACGGGTTCGCGGAGGCGCTGGCCGCGGGGATCTCCGCGCACCACGCGGGGATGCTGCCGGTCTTCAAGGAGACCGTCGAGGAGCTGTTCGAGGCGGGGCTCGTGAAGATCGTGTTCGCGACCGAGACCCTCTCCCTGGGGATCAACATGCCGGCCCGGTCGGTCGTGATCGAGGACCTGTGGAAGTTCCAGGGCGAGCGCCACGAGATCCTGACGCCCGGCGAGTACACGCAGCTCACCGGTCGCGCGGGGAGGCGTGGGATCGACGAGCTCGGGCACGCGGTCGTCGTCTATCAGCGGCAGGTGCCGTTCGAGCGCGTCGCCTCGCTCGCGTCGACGCGGACGTACGAGCTCACCTCCTCGTTCCGCCCCTCGTACAACATGGCCGTGAACCTGGTCCGCAACTACACGCGCGAGCAGGCGCACCACCTGCTGAACTCCTCGTTCGCCCAGTTCCTGGCCGACCGCGGAGTGGTCGCGCTCGACCGACAGCTGGCCCGCGACCGGGAGGCGCTCGACGGGTACCGGGGGCAGATGGCGTGCCACCTGGGCGACTTCCAGGAGTACTGGCGGCTCCGAGAGAAGGCGATGGGGGTCCGCGAGGAGGCGCGCAAGGGCCGAGAGCGCTCGCGCGCGGACGCCGTGCGGACCGCGCTCGCGTCGCTGCGTCCCGGCGACGTCATCTTCGTGCCGAGGGCCAAGCGCCGCGGGCTCGCGGTCGTCCTGTCGGCCCGCGAGGGACGGCCGACGGTGCTCGCCCAGGACCGCAAGTACTTCCGACTGTCGGCTCGCGACTTCGAGGAGCCACCTGTGGCGCTGGCGAAGGTTCCGCTGCCGAGGACGGGGGGAGCCCGCAGCGCCCGGTACCGCCGGGACCTGGCGGCGCGCCTGGCCGCGCTCGACGTCCGGCCGCCGCGGCGCTCGCGTGGGCCGGTCGACGCCAGGGCCGAGCGGGAGGCATCCCGGTACGAGCGCCTCGCTGAGGAGCATCCCTGTCACGCCTGTCCCGAGCGGGCCACGCACGAGCGCTGGGCGACGCGCGCGAGCGAGCTCGAGCGCCAGATGCAGGGTGTCGAGCGCCGGATCCGGACGCGGACCGAGACCCTCGCCCGGCAGTTCGAGCGCGTGCTCGCGGTCCTGGCCGAGCTCGGCTACGTCGAGGGCTCCACGATCCTGCCCAAGGGGCTCGTGCTGGCCCGGATCTACGGCGAGGGCGACGTGCTCGTCGCCGAGGCGATCGGGGACCGGCTCCTCGCGGGACTCTCGCCCGCCGAGGCGGCGGCGCTCGTCTCGACCGTCGTGTACGAGTCGCGGGAGCGGGAGCCCCGGCGCGGCGAGATGCCGACCGCCGAGGTGGCAGAGCGGTACCGGCGGCTCCAGGCGACCTGGACCCAGGTGCGGCGCGCCGAGGACGCCCACCAGGTGGAGCTGTGCCGGGAGCTCGACGACGGCTTCGCAGCGCAGGTGTTCCATTGGGCCGATGGCAAGCCGCTCGAGGACGTCCTGCGCGAGGGCACGATGGCGCCGGGGGACTTCGTGAGGAACTGCAAGCAGCTCCTCGACCTCCTGCGCCAGATCGCGGACGTGGCTCCCGAGGAGACGGCCGTCGTGGCGCACGAGGCCGCCGTGGCGGTCAACCGCGGCGTGGTCGCCTACACGGGCGTTTGAGCGACGTCCGCGTGCGAGCGGACGGTAGGATGCCCGCCATGCCCAGCCCGTACGGACCCCTTACGGTGATCGTGAACCCGCACGCGGGCAAGCGGCGCGTGGGGGAGGAGATCCCAGAGCTGGAACGCACGCTGCGCGCCCGCGAGCTGCCGTACACCCTGCTGCGCACCGAGGGCAGGGGCGACGCCGCCCGGTTCGCGCGGGAGGCGCTCGAGGAGGGCGCCCGGTTCCTGGTCGCCGTCGGCGGCGACGGCACGGTACACGAGGTCGTGAACGGGATGATGGGCCCGGGCCGGGAGCCGCTCGTTCCCGATGCCGTGCTCGGCGTGGTGGCGGCGGGATCGGGGAGCGACTTCATCCGCACGTTCGGCCTGCCGGGAGACGCCAGCCGCGCCTGCTACCACCTGACCGGCGACAACATCTACCCGCTGGACGTGGGGGCGATCACGTACACGACGGTCTCGGGCGAGACGGACACGCGCTTCTTCGTGAACGTCGCCGAGGCGGGGCTCGGAGCGGCCGTCGCCGCGCGGGCCGAGCGCATGTCGTCCCGGTTCGGCCAGTCGAAGTACTTCTTCAGCTTCTGGCGCACGTTGCCCGGGTTCCGCCTGGCGACCGTCCGCGTGCAGGCCGACCGCCGCGTCTACGAGGGCCCCGCGTTCCTGGTCGTCGTCGGGAACGGGCAGTACTACGGTGGCGGGATGAAGGTCTCGCCGCGTTCCTACCCCGGGGACGGGGTCCTCGACGTCCTGATCTTCAAGGGCCCGAAGACCGACGCCTTCACCCTGCTGCCGAGGATCTACCGCGGCGAGCACATCCCGCACGACCACATCGAGGAGCTGCGCGTGCGCCACTCGCTCACGGTCGAGGCCGACCGCCCGCTGCCGATCGAGGCGGACGGCGAGATCCTCGGAGCGACGAAGGTGACCTTCGACGTCGTGCCACAGGCCCTCCGGATGAAGCTGTGAGCGTCGAGCGGCTGCGCGCGAGGATCGACCGGGCGACGGCCCGGACGGCCGAGGCCGGACTGGCGGGGCTCCTCGTCACGCCAGGCTCCGACCTCGCCTACCTGACCGGCTACGACCCGCTGCCCCTCGAGCGCATGACCCTGCTGGTCCTGGTCCCCGGCCGCGATCCGGTGCTCCTCGTTCCCGCGCTCGAGCGACCCGCGGCGCTCGTCGCCCCGGGCGCCGAGGCGCTCGAGGTGGTCGGTTGGGCCGAGGGGGACGATCCGTACGAGGCGGCGGCGGGCCGCCTGCCTGCCGGCCCTCTGGCGATCAGCGACCAGGCGTGGGCCTCGCACGCGATCGCCCTGCAGCGCGCGGCACAGGGCGCCTTCACGACGATCGGAGCGGCGCTTCCGCTGCTCCGGGCGGTGAAGGACGAAGAGGAGCTGGCCAGGCTCCGAGCCGTGGGCGCCGCCGCCGACGCGGCGTTCGCGGACATCCTCGGGCTTCGGTTCGAGGGACGACGTGAGCTCGACGTGGCGGCGGACCTCGCCGACGCGCTCCGATCGCACGGGCACCAGAGCGTGGACTTCACGATCGTCGGGTCGGGTCCGAACGGCGCGTCCCCACACCACGACGCGAGCGAGCGGACGATCCGAACGGGGGATGCCGTCGTCCTCGACTTCGGCGGTCACATGGACGGCTACTGCTCGGACACGTCCCGAACCGTGGTCGTCGGCGAGCCGGCAGAGGAGCTCCGGCGCGTCCACGGGACCGTGCGGCGGGCCCAGCAGGCCGGCGTGGACGCCGTCCTCCCCGGCGCGACCTGCGAACAGGTCGACGCCGCCGCCCGAGCCGTGATCGACGAGGCGGGCTACGGCGAGCGCTTCATCCACCGCACGGGCCACGGGATCGGTCTGGACGTGCACGAGCCCCCGTACATCGTCGCCGGCAACACCACGCCGCTCGAGGTCGGCATGACGTTCTCGGTCGAGCCGGGGATCTATCTGCCGGAGCGTCTCGGCGTCCGCATCGAGGACATCGTCGCGGTGACGGAGGCCGGCGCCGAGCGCTTCAACGACTCCCCGCGCGATCTCGTCATCGTCGCCTGACGACGCCGATCGCGCGGGCATGCCGATGACGGTCAGACCCTGGGACGGATCTCCGTGCCGTCGGGGGTGTCCATGACCTCGAGCCCCATCGCCGCGAGCGCGTCGCGGATCCGGTCCGCCGCGGCGAAGTCCTTCGCGGCCCGGGCGGCGTCCCGCTCGGCGACGAGGGTGCGCATCTCCGCGGTGGGCTCCCAGCCGCCCCGCGCGTCCCGCTCGAGGTCGAGCCCGAGGACCGCGTCCCAGGCGACGAGGAGCGCGTACCGCTCGGACCCGGGCAGGTCGGCGGAGATCGCCTCGTGGAGCACGACGAGGGCCTGCGGCATGTTGAGGTCGTCGGCCACGGCCTCCCGGAACCTCGCGTCGAGCGCACGGGCCGCGTCGGACAGCGTCTCGGCCGGCCCGCCCCACTCGGTCATCCGCTGACGCAGCCGCTTCACGTGCTGGTCGGCTGCGCGCATGGCCTCCTCGGAGAAGTCCATCTCGCTCCGGTACCTGGTCTGGAAGGTGAGGTACCGGAACGAGAGCGGGTCGAACCCCATCGCCTCCAGGTCGCCGACGCGAACGATGTTGCCGGTGGACTTCGCCATCTTCTGCCCGGTGAGCCGCAGGTGGCCGCCGTGCACCCAGATCGAGACGACCTCGTGGCCGACCGCGCCCTCGGACTGCGCGATCTCGTCCTCGTGATGCGGGAAGACCAGATCGGCGCCGCCGGTGTGGATGTCGAACCGGTCGCCCAGGTACTTCATCGACATCGCCGAGCACTCCACGTGCCAGCCGGGGAAGCCCTCGCCCCACGGGCTGTCCCACTTCATCAGTCGGTTCGGTCCGGCCTTCTTCCACAGGGCGAAGTCCGCGTGGAACCGCTTGTCCGGGTCGACCTCGACCTCCTGGCGGTGCCCGGCCCGGAGTTGCTGCAGGGTGTTGCCCGAGAGCTTGCCGTAGCCGGGGAACGACTGGAGGTCGTAGTAGATCGTGCCCCCGACCTCGTAGGCGTGACCGTTCGTGACGAGCCGTTCCGTGAGCGCGAGCATCTCGGGGATGTGCTCCGTCGCCTTCGGGTAGACGTGGGCCGGCTGGATCCCCACCTTCGCCGTGTCCTCGAGGAACGCCCGCGTGTACTTCTCGGCGATCTCGAGCGGGGTCAGACCCTCGTCGGCGACCGCGATGTCCATCCGGTCGCGGCCGGTGTCGGACGTATCGTCCGTCATGTGCCCGACGTCGGTGATGTTGAGGACCTGGGTGACCCGGTACCCCTCGAACTCGAGCGCGCGCCGCACGAGGTCGGCCAGCAGGAACGTACGGAGGTTCCCGATATGCGCGTAGCGGTAGACCGTCGGCCCGCACGTGTACATGCGGACGTGACGGTCGTCCAGGGGGATGACCTCGTCGACCCGGCGCGAGAGCGTGTTGTAGAGCCGCACGCTCGGGAGTCTATCGTCGGTTCCCGGGCGGGTGGCGGCGCCACACGCGGCGCCGGAGGTAGCGGCGCAAAGCGCGGCGCCTACGGGGACAGCGGGCGGCTCTCGAACGGGATCGAGAGCACGACCGTGGTCCGGGTCTGCACGGCGCCCTTCTCGCGCAGCCGGCGGATCAGGTCTTCGAGGCGCTCGGGCGTGCGCGCCCGGACCTTCAGGATGTAGC
>DAIUEM010000067.1:0-9123 GCA_036845105.1 Actinomycetota bacterium
TCACCGAGAAGGAGCGCGAGGAGTTCCGCCTCCACGGGCTGCTCCCGATGCGCGTCTTCACGATCGAGGAGCAGGTGGCGCTCGAGGTCGAGAAGATCCGGCGCAAGGAGGACGACCTCGAGAAGTTCATCGGGCTCGCCGCGCTCCAGGACCGTAACGAGACGCTGTTCTACCGCGTGCTCGTCGAGAACCTCGAGGAGTTCCTCCCGATCGTCTACACACCGGTCGTGGGCCGGGCGTGCCAGGAATACAGTCACATCCTGCGCCGCGCGCGCGGCCTGTGGCTGACGCCGGACGACATCGACGACATCCCGGAGCTGCTCGCGAACGCGCGGCACGAGGACGTGCGCCTGATCGTGGTCACCGACAACGAGCGGATCCTTGGGCTCGGGGACCAGGGCGCTGGCGGGATGGGCATCCCGGTCGGCAAGCTGGCCCTCTACACGGCCGGGGCCGGCATCTACCCGGCGCTCACGCTGCCGATCTCGCTCGACGTCGGAACCGACAACGAGACGCTCCTCGCCGACCCCTACTACGTGGGCTACCGCAAGCCCCGGCTGCGCGGCCCCGAGTACGAGCGGTTCGTCGAGGCCTTCGTCGAAGGCGTCCTCGAGGTCTTCCCCCACGCGGTGCTGCAGTGGGAGGACTTCAAGCAGCACAACGCGATCCGGCTGCTCGACCAGTACCGGCACCGCATCACGAGCTTCAACGACGACATCCAGGGCACGGCCGCCGTCATCATGGGCGGCATCTACTCGGCGCTGCGGATCCTCCAGGAGCCGCTCGGCGAGCAGCGCCTCGTGCTCGTCGGCGCCGGCGCGGCGGGCATCGGGATCGCCAGGCTCGTGCGCGCGCAGATGCGGAAGGAGGGCGTCTCCGAGGAGCAGATCCACCACGCCATCGTGCAGCTCGACTCGAAGGGCCTCACGTACCTGGGCCGGGAGCCGCTGGACAAGGACAAGGAGGAGCTGGCCCTCACGCCCGACGCAAGTCAGGCCTACGGGTTCGAGGCGGGCAAGGCCTACGACCTCGAGGCCGTCGTCGAGAAGGTGCGCCCGACGATCCTCATCGGCACGAGCGCCACACCCGGCGCCTTCACCGAGAAGGCGATCCGTGAGATGGCCGCGCACGCGAGGATCCCCATCGTGCTCCCGCTCTCGAACCCGACCTCGAAGACCGAAGCCCAGCCGGCCGACGTCATCGAGTGGACCAAGGGCCGCGCGATCGTGGCGACCGGGAGCCCGTTCGAGCCCGTGGTCCGCGGCGAGCGCACGCACGTGATCGGGCAGGCGAACAACGCGTTCGTCTTCCCCGGCATCGGGCTCGGCGCAGTCGTGGCCGAAGCGCGCGAGGTGACGGACGAGATGTTCCTCGTCGCCGCCGAGGCGCTCGCCCACGCCGTGAGCGAGGACCGGCTCGAGACCGGGGCGCTCTTCCCGCACGCGTCGCAGCTGCGCGCGGTCTCGAGGGAGGTCGCGATCGCCGTCGCCCGCTGCGCGCGGGACTGCGGCGTCGGTCGCCACTTCGAGGAGGACGAGATCCCGCACGCGATCGACGGGATGATCTGGCACCCCGACTACGTGCCGTACGAGCCGATCCCCTGGGACTAGCTCGACACGGCAAGACCGGAGCGGCCCCGAGCCCGTGCGGGGCCGCTCCGGCGTCCCCGGGCCCGTTTGACGCCCCCTGGGGTTTCCGCGAGGCTCAGCCTCGTCACCGCGCCCGAGGAGGCCCACGATGGACAGCACCGTCGACCGCGCGCGCCTGCGCCAGCTCATGGAGCGCGAGGAGGAGGCGTTCGTCGCCTCGCACCCGCTATCTGCCGAGCTGTTCGAGCGCGGGAAGGCGAACCTGCTCGCCGGCGTGCCGATGCCGTGGATGTCCGAGTGGGCGGGCCCGTATCCCGTCTTCGTCCAGGAGGCCCACGGCGCGCGGTTCACCGACGTCGACGGCATCGAGTACATCGACTTCTGCCTGGGCGACACGGGCGGCATGACCGGGCACTCGCCCGAGCCCGCCGTGAAGGCGATCGCCGAGCAGGCGGCGAAGGGCATCACGCTCATGCTGCCCTCGGAGGACTCGATCTGGGTCGGCGCCGAGATGCAGCGGCGCTTCGGCCTCCCCTTCTGGCAGTTCTGCCTCACGGCGACCGACGCGAACCGGTTCACGATCCGCCTCGCGCGCGCGATCACCGGCCGCCCGAAGGTGCTCACCTACTCGTGGTGCTATCACGGCTCGGTCGACGAGACGATCGCGATCGATCGGGAGGGCGTGACCGTGTCGCGTCCCGGCAACATCGGCCCTCCCGTCCCGGCGGAGACGACCACGCGCGCGGTCGAGTGGAACGACGTCGAGGCGCTCGGGGCCGCCCTCGCGCACGGCGACGTGGCGTGTGTCCTCGCCGAGCCCGCCCTCACGAACATCGGCATCGTGCCGCCCGAGCCCGGCTACCACGAGGCGCTCCGCGAGCTCACGCGGAAGCACGGCGCGTACCTCGTGATCGACGAGACCCACACGATCTGCGCCGGCCCCGGCGGCGCGACGAGGGCGTGGGGTCTGGAGCCGGACTTCCTCACGATCGGCAAGCCGCTCGCGAGCGGCGTGCCGGCCGCCTGCTACGGGATGAGCGAGGAGGTCGCGCAGCGCGTCCAGTCGTTCATGGAGACCCTGCCGACGAGCGACGTCGGCGGCGTCGGCGGGACGCTCTCGGGCAATGCGCTCTCGCTCGCGGCGATGCGCGCGACGCTCGAGCAGGTCCTCACCGACGAGGCGTTCGAGCGGATGATCGGGCTCGGCGAGCGGTGGTCCGACGGCGTGCAGGCGGCGATCTCCCGGCACGGCCTGCCGTGGACGATCCAGCGCCTCGGCTGCCGCGCCGAGTACTGGTTCGTGCCCCAGACGCCGCGCAACGGCGGCGAGGCGGCCGAGAACGACGACCACTATCTCGCGCGCTTCACGCACCTGTACGCGCTGAACCGCGGGATCTTGCTCACGCCCTTCCACAACATGGCGCTGATGTCGCCGGCCACCACGGCCGAGGACGTCGACCGGCACACCGAGGTGTTCGACGGCATGTGCGCGGAGCTCACTGCATGACGGCGCCGACCGCCAAGGTCTGGTACCTGACGATCGACTGCAACGACCCCGAGGGTCTCGCGGCGTTCTGGGGCGAGCTGCTCGGGGTCGAGGTCCGAGGCACGATGGAGAACTTCGTGTTCCTGTCACGGCCCTCCGAGGAGGCGGTGGCCCTCGCGTTCCAGAAGGTGCCCGAGGAAAAGGTCGTGAAGAACCGCGCCCACCCCGACGTCCACGTCGAGGACCTGGAGGCCGTCACGGCCTGGGTGCTCGAGCACGGGGGCGAGCGCGTGGCCGACCAGGACATCGATGGGTTCGTCTGGCGGGTGATGCGCGACCCCGAGGGCAACGAGTTCTGCGTCGTCCCCGAGCAGTAGCCGCTCACTCCTCGCGCGGCGTGCGGAGGACCGCGCGGATCCGCACCCTGCTCCGCTGGAGCACCGATCGCGAGTAGATCCTCGTCGCGAGCGGCACCAGGGCCATCGTGGCCGCGACGCAGATCGCGGCCGACAGCAGCCCTTCCCAGATCGCGGCCTCGCCGAGGATCAGGCGCGAGGGCATCACGAGCGGTGCCGAGGGCGGGAGCATCGAGGTCACGACGGCGAGCAGCGAGTCCGGATGCTGGTTCGCCTCGATCCCGAGGAAGAAGGACGCGATGATCAGGATCGACAGCGGCGTCATCGTCGACTGCAGGTCCTCCTGACGCGGCACGATGGCCCCCGCGACGGCGAACAGCCCCGCGTAGAAGAAGTAGCCGAGGACGAACCAGACCAGCACCAGGCCGATCACGACGAGCACGCCCTCCGGGAACCGGAGACCGCCGAGCAGCTGGCTCGCCGCGAAGCCCACGGCGCCGATCAGCGCGAGCTGGCACAGACCCAGGACGCCGATCCCGATGATCTTGCCCCGCAGCAGTTGCGAGGGGCGAACGGTCGCGAGGAGCACCTCGACGACCCGCGAGGACTTCTCCTCGACCACGCCGGCGGCGACCCAGTACCCGTACGCGAAGAGCTGTCCGTAGAGCGCGAGCACGCCGATGAACCCGACCGCCGCGTACTCGCGCTGGCGGCGGTCGAGCGGCTCGAGCGCCCGCACGGCCAGCGGGGGCTGCTCGAGCGCGGTCTGGACCTCTCCGGACGTCAGGCCGGCGCCGGCGAGCGCGCCCTCGGCCCGCTCGCGCGCCGAGACCGCCTGGATCACCGCGACCAGGTCGGCCGGCGGGTCGGAGCGGACGACGATCCCGTCGCCGTCGACGACGGCTGCGTCCACGTCGCCGGTCCGGACGGCGCGCTCGGCCGCGGCGGCGTCGTCGAACCGGTGCACCGCCACCTCGATGTCGAGCGCCGCCGCCCGATCCACGACCCGCTGCTCGAGAGCGCGCGCGTCGGCGCCGGCCAGCCCGACGTCGTACGACGTGCCGCCCGCGAGCAGCGAGCCGGCCCCGACGAACACGACGAGGACGAGCAGCGTGATCCCGGTCGAGATGAGGAACCCCTTGTCGCGGATCCGCTCGACGAACTCGCGGCGCGCGATGATCGGGACGGCGCCGCGGATCACGCGCCCACCGCCCGCCGGAAGATCTCGGTCAGCGAGGGGCGCACGACGGTGAACGTTCGCACCTCCCCGGCCGCCCGCGCCGCATCGAGCACCTCGGCCGCAGCCGCGCCGGCGAGCTCGAGCACCGCTCCCTCGGGCAGCGGGTCGGCGACGCGCACACCGGGGAGCCGCTCGTACCACCCCGGCCGGGCGCCGGCGACCTCGACGCGGACGAGGCGTCTGGGGTCGGCGTCGCGCAGGTCCGAGATGCGACCCGAGGCCACGATCCGCCCCCGGTGGATCAGGACGACGGACTCGCACAGGCGCTCGACGAGGTCCAGCTGATGGCTCGAGAACACGACGGGCACGCCGGCCGCGGCCTGCTCTCGCAGCACGCCCGACAGAACGTCCACGCCGACGGGGTCCAGGCCCGAGAACGGCTCGTCGAGGACGAGGACCTCGGGCCGGTGCACGAGCGCCGCGGCGAGCTGCACGCGCTGCTGGTTGCCGAGGGACAGGGTCTGGACCCGCGCGTCGGAGCGGTCGGCAACGCCGAGGATCTGCGTCCCGCGTACGGCCTGGGCGCGTGCGTCGTCCGGCTCGAGCCCGTGCAGTCGGGCCAGGTAGACCAGGTGATCGAGCACGCGCATCTTCGGGTACAGGCCGCGCTCCTCCGGCATATACCCGAAGCGGCGCCGCACCCGCGCGTCGACCGGGCGGCCGCGCCACCGCACCTCGCCCGCGTCGGTCTCGAGCACGCCGAGCGCGATCCGCATCGCCGTGGTCTTGCCGGCGCCGTTCGGGCCGACGAAGCCGACCATCTCACCGGGCGCGACCGAGAACGACACGTCGTCGAGCGCGACGACGTGGCCGAACCGGCGCGTCAGGCCGACCAGCTCGAGCACGGGCTCCCCCCTGACGTCACGGAGACACCATCGGCAGGACCGGCGTCCTGCTGCACCCTAGGACGAGACGCCGACGATGTGGCCGACCCACTCGTCCCGCTCGAGCGCGTCGAGCGCGAACGTCGCGAGGTCGCCCGCCGGCAGGCGCCGGCCCGGGGCCTTCGCGTCGGGGATGGCCTCGTACCCGCCGGTCGGCGCGTCGTCGGTCACCCAGGGCGCGGCGCCGATCGTCCAGTCCAGGGCGCTCGCCCGTAGCGTTTCACGGTTCCGCCGGTGCTCGCGGGCATGCGCCGCGAATTCCCCCCTCACCTCCGCGTCGCCGAAGACGTCGTTGTTCGCGGCGACGACGACGCGCCGGACGCCGACACGCTCGGCGGTCTTCGCCACGGTGCGCGTCGCCTCCGAGTGCTGGGGCTCGTCGCCCGGGTCCATCAGCGCGATGACCGAGATCGCCGCCTCTGCGTCACGCACGGCCTCCTCCACGGCGGCCGGGTCCCGCGCGTCGCCCTCGACCACCCGGACCCGCGGCGGGGCCTCGAACGCCGCTGCGTTGCGAACGAACGCCGTCACGTCGTGGCCGCGCGCGAGCGCCTGCGCCACCACCTGCCGTCCGGTCCGCCCGGTGGCCCCGAACACCGTCAGCTTCACGGGGGCAGCCTACGCCGCCGCGGGCACGTCGCTCGACCGATCGAGCGCGACCGCGAGCACCTCGTCGACGGTCTCGACGGGGTGGAAGGTCATCTCCGTCCGCACCTGCTCGGGCACGTCGTCGAGGTCGCCCTCGTTGCGCTTGGGCAGGATCACCTCGCGCAGCCCGGCGCGGTGCGCCGCGAGCACCTTCTGCTTCACGCCGCCGATCGGCAGCACGCGGCCCTGGAGCGTGACCTCGCCGGTCATCCCCACCGTGCTCCGCACGGGCGCGCCCGAGAGCAGCGATGCGAACGCCGTGACCATCGTCACGCCGGCGCTCGGGCCGTCCTTCGGCACCGCGCCGGCGGGCACGTGGAGGTGGAACCGTCCGCCCAGCCGCTCGGGGTCGACCTCGAGCTCGGCCGCGTGCGACCGCACGTAGCTGAGCGCGATCTGCCCGGACTCCTTCATCACGTCGCCGAGCTGGCCCGTCAGCACGAGGCCCTCGCCCTCGGCGCCGTCGAGACGCGTGGCCTCGATGAACAGGACGTCGCCCCCGGTGCCGGTGACCGCCAGCCCGGTCGCGACCCCGGGCACGCTTGTGCGCTCGGCCGCCTCGAAGAAGAACCGCGGCCGGCCGAGGAGCTCGCGGACACGATCGGCGTCGACGTCGACCGGCGCGGTGGCCTGCCCCGACGCGAGCCGCGTCGCGACCTTGCGGAGCGCCTTGCCGAGCTCGCGCTCGAGGTTCCGCACGCCCGCCTCGCGCGTGTAGTCGCCGACGATCCGCCGGAGCGCGTCGTCGGTCACGACCACCTCGCCCTGGGTGAGGCCGTTGCGCTCGACCTGCCGGCGCAGCAGGTGATCGCGCGCGATCGCGACCTTCTCGTCCTCGGTGTAGCCGTCGAGGCGGATGACCTCCATCCGATCGAGCAGCGGCCCGGGGATCGTCTCGGACACGTTCGCGGTGGAGATGAACAGGACCTCGGACAGGTCGAGGTCCACCTCGAGGTAGTGGTCGCGGAACGTGTGGTTCTGCGCGGGGTCGAGGACCTCGAGCAGCGCCGAGGAGGGGTCGCCCCGCCAGTCGGCGCCGACCTTGTCGACCTCGTCGAGCATCATCACCGGGTTCTTCGTGCCGGCCTCCTTGAGCGCGCGCACGATCCGGCCGGGGAGCGCGCCGACGTACGTCCGCCGGTGGCCGCGGATCTCGGCCTCGTCGTGGATGCCGCCGAGGGAGATCCGGACGAACTTGCGGCCAAGCGCCCGCGCCACCGACTCGCCGAGCGACGTCTTGCCGACGCCGGGCGGCCCGACGAGCGTGAGGATCGCGCCCGAGCCGCGCCCCTGCGCCGGCCCCATGCCGCGCTCCTGCCGGAGCTTGCGCACGGCCAGGTACTCCACGATCCGATCCTTCACGTCGTCCAGGCCGGTGTGGTCCTCGTCGAGGATCCCTCTGGCCTGCACGATGTCGAGCGTGTCCTCGGTGCGGACGTCCCAGGGGATCTCGGTCATCCAGTCCAGGTACGTGCGGATCCAGCCGTACTCGGGCGACTGCTCCGAGGTGCGCTCGAGCCGCTCGAGCTCGCGCTCTGCCTCGGCGCGGGCGCCCTCGGGCATGTTCGCCTCGGCGATCCTGTGGCGGTACTCCTCGACGACGTTGCCCCCGGTGTCCTCGCCGAGCTCCTTGCGGATCGCCTCCATCTGCTGGCGCAGCAGATACTCGCGCTGCGTCTTCTCCATGCCCTCGCGGACGTCGCTGCGGATCTTGTCCTTCAGCTCGACCTCGGCCAGGACGTCCTTCGCCCAGGCGAGGACCATCTCGAGCCGCCGCTCCACGTCGAGCGTCTCGAGCACCTCGACCTTCTGCTCGAACGACAGGTCCGGCGAGTAGCCAGAGGTGTCGGCCATCTGGCCGGGGTCCGAGATCCCGCGGAGCAGCTCTCCGACCTGGGGCGCGCCGCGGGCCTCGACGATCGCCTCGATCGTCGCGCGGTACTCGCGCGCCAGGTCACGGGCGCGCTGGCCGGGATCCTCCCGGTCGGGACGGCGGTCGACCTCGACCCAGATGGCGTCGCCGGTGCCGGGGACGCCGCGGCTCACCACGGCGCGATGCAGCCCGCGGATCACGAGCGCGTCGAGGCCGTTGCGCAGGCGTCCGACGTCCTCGAGCTTGGCCACCGTCCCGACCTGCGCGAAACGCTGGCCGACCCGCGGCACGAGCAGCAGCTCCCCGTCGGTCGCCTCTGCCGCGGTGACCGCCCGGCGGGCGTCGTCGGATTCGATCGTGAGCGTGACCACCATCCCCGGCAGCACCACCCCGGTGGTGAGCGGGAGCAGCGGCAGGACGTGGGTGTCGAGCTGTGGCATCGGGTTCCTTCCTGGGCATCGGGTTCGGCGTCTTGCAGGTGCAACAGCCGCGGATCCGTGCCTATTCCGGAACCGTAAGCATGATTACACCACCCTGGTGGCGGGATGAGGTGACGGCATCGACCCTGTGGATTGCGCACCGCGATAGGCTGGTCGGCCATGGCGGACCGCATGATCGAGGTCGAGGGGCTGCGCAGGTCGTTCGGGGAGGTGCACGCGCTCGACGGCGTGGACCTCGACGTCACGCAGGGCACGGTGCTCGGCCTGCTCGGGCCGAACGGCGCCGGCAAGACGACCGCCGTGCGGATCTTGACCACGCTCCTGCACCCGGACGGCGGCCGGGCCGTCGTCGCCGGCTACGACGTGGTCCGAGACGCGGCGGACCTCCGGCGCGTCATCGGTCTCGCCGGCCAGTACGCCGCGGTGGACGAGAACCTCACCGGCCTCGAGAACCTCGAGATGGTCGGGCGCCTGTACCACATCCCCACAGCCGAGGCCAGGCGGCGAGCGGAGGCGGTGCTCGAGCGGTTCGAGCTCTCGCACGCCGCCGACCGGACCGCGAAGACGTACTCGGGCGGCATGCGCCGGCGCCTGGACCTGGGCGCGA
>DAIUEM010000068.1:0-9122 GCA_036845105.1 Actinomycetota bacterium
CACCGACGAGAACCGATCGTTCGCCCTGGAGATCAACGAGCGGATGGGGCAGTCGGGCGAGCGCGTGATGGTCGTCGCCAGGCGCGACTTCGATCCCGCGACGTTCGCCCCGAGCGGCGAGCTGCTCGGCCTGATCGAGGAGCTCACGTTCCTCGCGATGGTCGGCATCGTCGACCCGCCGCGGGCCGAGGCGAGGGACGCGATCGCCGAGTGCAAGAGCGCCGGGATCCGCGTCCGGATGATCACCGGCGACCACGCCGTGACCGCGGCGGCCATCGCGGGGGAGCTCGGGATCGAGGGTCGTGCGCTCTCCGGCACGGAGTTCGCGGCGATGAGCGACGAGGAGCTTCTCGACCAACTGGACGACATCGGGGTCGTCGCCCGCGTCGCCCCGGAGGACAAGATCCGCCTCGTCCGGCTGCTCCAGCGGAAGGGCCACATCGCCGCGATGACGGGCGACGGCGTGAACGACGCCCCGGCGCTGAAGGCCGCGGACATCGGCGTCGCGATGGGCATCACGGGCACCGAGGTCTCGAAGGAGGCCGCGGTGATGATCCTCACCGACGACAACTTCGCCACGATCGTGAACGCCGTCGAGTACGGACGGGCGCTCTACGACAACCTGCTGAAGTACCTGCGCTTCCAGATGTCCACGCTGGTCGCCTACATCGCGATCTTCCTCGGCGCCGGCATCTTCAGCATCGCGGGCGGGATCCCGCTCAACCCCGTCCAGATCATCTGGCTGAACATGATCGTCGACATCCCGATCGCCGTCGCGCTCGGCTTCGACGAGTCGACCCCGGGCCTGATGGCCAGGGCCCCGCGACCGGTCGGGGCGCCGGTGCTGTCGGCGGCCAACTGGGTGCGCCTGTGCGTGCAGGGGTTGGTGATGACCGTCGGCGGCCTGGTCGCCTACCAGATCGGGGAGACGCAGTACGGCGTCGCGGTGGCCTCGACGATGCTCCTGACCACGCTCTCGCTGTTCCACCTCGTGGCCGGGCTGATGGCGCGCGATCAGCGGAACACGATCTTCGACCGGGACGCCGTGCCCGGATCGACCCAGCTCCGCCGCTACGCGACGGCGCTGCTCGCGATCATCGCGGCCACGGGGCTCGGCTTCCTGCAGCGGATCCTGGACACGGTCGGCCTGAGCTTCGCGCAATGGTCGATCTGCGTCGGGCTGGCGGCGAGCCTCGTGCTGGTCGAGGAGCTGATCAAGGTCGTCATCCGGCGACGCGACCGACGGGAGCCAGTCGTCGAGATCGACTGAGGGGAGCCGTCGCAGCGTGAAGGAGCGGTCCACCGTCACCAGGGGCGGGTATGTGGATCCGGGGGCAGCAGCGGCGCGGTCGGCCCGTCCTCCACACCAGCCATGGTCCCGAGACTGGCCTGTGTCCTCGTCCCCCGAATCATGCCATCCGCATGATGACCGGTGTCCGGCGTATCCCTACCGTGCGTTCTGCGCTGGCTGGAGGTTCCGCGCCTGCCCGTACATCTAGGCGCAGGGAACTCGACCGAGGGAAGGCGAGCCATGGATCACGGACCGGTGCTCACGCCCGCCGCGCTTCGGGCGCCGCGCACCGCCGCGATCGCCGGGATCCTCTTCTCGCTCTTGCTCGCCGCTGCCCTCGTCCTCATCCGCCTCTCGGTGCCTTCCGAAGCGACCGAGGCGGGAGCGTGGCTGACCGATGGGACCAGGCGTGCCGCCGTTGCCGTCGCGCTGAACCTCGTCCCGTTCGCAGGGATCGCGTTCCTCTGGTTCATCGGCGTCGTGCGTGACCGGATCGGACAGCACGAGGACCGATTCTTCGCAACGGTGTTCCTCGGCAGCGGCCTGCTCTTCATCGCCATGCTGTTCGTGGCGGCCGCCGTCGCGGGAGGGGTGCTCGCGGATCCGGCCATCGCGGCCGGGCATACCCCGTCGCCTGACCAATGGGCGCTCGGCCGAAGGATCACGTTCACGGTGCTGAACATCTACGCGATGCGGATGGGTGCGGTGTTCATCCTGTCGACGACCACGATCGCGCTGCGAACCAGGATCATCCCGCGGTGGCTCGGCATGGCCGGCTACGCCGTCGCCGTAACGCTCCTGTTCGGTGTGGGTCTCACAGCCTGGGTGAGCCTCCTCCTACCCGCGTGGGTTCTGATCCTCAGCGTGTACATCCTCTGGACCAGCCTTCGGGCTGGCCGGGAGCCGGGAAGCGGCCTGGACACGCGACGCGCCGCCATGTTCGGCACCGAACCCGGAAGTCACTGAGACGAGATCGCGGTGAACCTGGCCGCTTCATCCCGATGGGAGGATGCACCTCCGCTCGCCTCCGCCCCAGACTGCGGTCTACGCTTGCCGGATCGACGATCCCACGGAGCGGGAGGACATGCAGACGCGCCGGGTCCCTGATCGACGGAGGCCTTCCTGTGATGGAGACCGCAGGCGAGTGCAGCGCCCGGATAGAGTGACGCGGCGCTATCGGGTGGACGCATGAGCGGGCCGACGCCATCGGCCGCGGGGAAGGGTCGCTTCGGCGTTCGTCGGCGGCCGTCGGGCGAACCACCCCCCCTGCCTCGTCCGGTGTGGTGGACGAAGTTCGTCGTCGCGGTCGTCGTGATCGTCGTCGTCGGGCTGCTCGTGGGAGCGATGTACGCGGCGGAGCCGCCCGATCCGGCGACGCTCGAGGTGCTGGCCGACCTGCGGACGGATCTGCTGGTCGACGTCGCCAGGGTGTTCGCGTGGTTCGCGACCGCGGCCGGCATCGTGGTGCTCCGGCTGGTGCTCGCCGTCGTCCTGATCGCGTTCCGCCGATGGCGACACCTGGCGGTCGCGCTCGGCGGCTTCGTCGTGATGGACGTGCTCGTGATGCTCGTGCGGTTCCCGCTGCCGGCGCCCGACATCGACGTGATCGTTGCCCCGGCGAGCGGCGCCTACTACTTCCCGGCCTCCAACATCGCGTCGATGGCGATCACGCTCGGCGCGATGGTGATGAGCCTCGCGCCCGCGGGACGGGTCCGGATGCGAGCGGTGACCGGTGCGGTCGTCTTCGGCCTGCTGGTGACGGCGTCGGGAGCGTTGCTCGGGAGCACGTATCCGATCGCCGGCCTGTACTCGTTGCTGCTCGGGTTCGGCGTGGCCGCGGTCGTCTACGGATGGCTCGCCCCGGACGAGTCCTTCCCGGTGTCCTACCGGCGCGGAGGGAGCGCCGCACACCTCGAGCTCGCCGGCGCCCGGACGCGGGCGGTCGTCGACGCGATGAAGGCGCAGCTCGGGCTGGAGATCACGGAGGTGAAGCCCTTCGGACAGGAGGGGTCGGGCGGTTCCACGCCGCTGCTCATGACCGCGGCCGACGGCCAACGCCTGTTCGGGAAGATCCTCGCGACCAGCCACGTCCGATCCGATCGCTGGTACCGGATCGGCCGCACGGTCATGTACGGGCGGCTCGAGGACGAAACGACGTTCACCTCCGTTCGGAAGCTGATCGAGTACGAGGACTACGCGCTCCGCCTCCTCGACGACGAGGGGTTCGACGTCGCCCACTCGTACGGCATCGTGGAGCTCACGCCGCACCGTGAGTACCTGCTCGCCACGCAGTTCTTCGAGGGGGCGCAGACGCTCGGGCACGCGGACGTTACGGACCGGGTCATCGACGACGGGCTGGCGCTGGTGCGTCGGCTCTGGGACGCGGGGCTCGCGCATCGCGACATCAAGCCGGCGAACCTGCTCGTCGTCGACGGACGGATCCAGGTCATCGACGTCTCGGGACTGGAGATCCGCCCGTCCCCGTGGCGCCAGGCGGTGGACCTCGCGAACATGATGCTCGTGCTGGCGCTGCGCTCTGACCCGGAGCGTGTGTACGAGCGAGCGCTCGCGTACTTCACCCCGGAGGAGATCGGCGAGGCGTTCGCGGCCGCGCAGGGGATGGCGATCCCCACCGAGCTCCAGCGGCATCTGAAGCAGGACGACCGGGATCTCATCGGACGCTTCAAGGCGCTCGCGCCCCCGCACGAGAGGATCTCCATCCAGCGGTGGAGCGCCAGTCGCGTGCTCCTCACGGCCGCCGTCGTGATCGGTCTGGTGGTCGCGGGGGTGCTCGCGGTCGTGACGTACTTCGACGTGCTGGATTGACATCGATCCGACGCACGTCGCGAGACGCGGGCGTGCGCGGGACGCGGTAGCGTGGGGGCGCCATGGCGTTGTCCATCGGGCTGCCCCGCATGCACAAGGAGGCCGGCGAGCGCCGCGACTTCCTGCCGCCACTCGTCTCGTTCCTCGACCGCCACGGAGCTGCCGAGATCGTGGTCGAGGACGGCTACGGCTCCGGGATGGGGGTGGATGTCGTCAGCTACCTGCGGGCGTCCGACAGGTGCCGCGTCGGATCGTACGAGGAGTGCCTCGCCCAGGACGTGGTGGTCGTGCTCCGGTATCCGGGCAGGGACGTCGTCCGCCTCCTCCGCCACGGAACGATCCTGGTCTCCATGCTGCACCTGCAGACCCGCCCCGAGCGGGTCGAGCTGCTGACGGAGCTCGGGATCCACGGCGTGAGCCTCGACGGCGTCACCGACGATCGCGGCACGCGCCTGGTCCAGAACGTCGAGTCGGTCGGCTGGAACGGCGTGCGCGAGGCGTTCAAGGAGATCGCGAAGGTCCACCCACGGTTCACCCACCCGAGCCGCCGACCGCTGCGGGTCACCTGTCTGGGAGCCGGGGCCGTCGGCGCCCACGCGATCCGGGCGGCGACGCGCTACGGCGATCCGAGGCTGCGCGAGGAGATGGCGGCCCGGCGGGTGCCGGGCGTCGAGGTCACGGTCGCCGACTTCGACCTCACGTGGCACGAGAATTACATGCTCACCCGCCTGGAACAGACCGACCTGCTGATCGACGCGACCCAGCGTCAGGACCCCACCCGTGTGATCGTGCCGAACGAGTGGGTGGCCGCACTGCCGCAGGACGCCGTGATCCTGGACCTGTCGGTGGACCCCTACGACATCACGGTGGATCCGCCCAAGATGAAGGGTATCGAGGGGATCCCCGAGGGCAACCTCGACCAGTACGTGTTCATGCCCGACGACCCCGCGTACGACCGGTTGCCTCCTCCGATCGAGACGAAGAACCGGCGCCTCGCGCTCGCCTGCTACTCGTGGCCCGCGCTGCAGCCTCGGGCGTGCATGGAGGTCTACGGCGGCCAGATCGAGCCGGTGATGCGGGTGATCCTGGAACGGGGGATCGGCGAGCTCGACGACCGGACGGGGTCCTACTACGAACGAGCCGTTGCGAGAGCGGAGGTGTCCAGATGGCGAGCCGTCCGCGGACGTTGACCTTCGGGCTGCCACGGATGCACAAGGAGGCGGGGGAGCGCCGCGACTTCCTCCCCTCGCTCGTCGGCAAGCTCGCCGACTGGGGCGTCGACGTGTTCGTCGAGGGCGGGATCGGGTCCGGGATGGGGTTCCGGGACCAGGACTATGGCGACCTGTCGCCCCTCGTGCACCTCGTCACCCACGAGGAGGCGTTCCGCGCGGACGTCGTCCTGACCCTGCGGTGCCCCGAAGAGGCCGAGTACATGACGATGCGCCCCGGCGCGACCCTGTTCGCGATGCTCCATCTCCCGACCCGGCCGGAGCGGGTGCAGTCGCTCCGGGATCTCGGTGTCGAGGCGATCAGCATGGACTCGATCACCGACGACAGCGGACGCCGGCTCGTGATCGACAGCCGGGACGTGGCCTGGAACGGGGTCGAGGCGGCGTTCGACGCGCTCGAGCGGACGTGGCCGGAGCTCGGGGACCCCGGCCGTCGTCCCGTTCGCGTGACCCTCGTCGGGCCCGGTGAGATCGGGAAGCACGGCGTCGAGGCTGCGACGAAGTTCGGGAACATCGAGCGGGCCGCGCGGTTCGCGCGCGAGGGCCTGGCCGGCGTCGAGGTCGTGGTCATCGGCCGGAACCTCTCGGCGAACGAGGCGCACGTGCGCCACCTGCTGCGCCAGGCCGACGTGTTCGTCGACGCCTCGCAGCGCGACGATCCCTCCCTGCCGCTGATCCCCAACGCGTGGATCGAGGAGCTCCCCTCGCACGCCGTGATCTGCGACCTCGTGGTCGACCCCTATCTCCTGGACGCACGTCCGCCGACGGTGCGGAGCATCGAGGGCATCCCGCAAGGGAACCTGGATCAGTGGATCTTCATGCCCGACGACCCCGCCTGGGACCGGCTGCCGCCCGGCGTGCCGACGGAGCACCGCCGCGCCGTCGCCTCCTGCTACTCGTGGCCGGGCATCCATCCGATGCCGTGCATGGAGCTGTACGGCACGCAGCTGGCGCCGCTGCTCGAGGCGCTGATCCGAGCGGGTGGCATGAACGGCCTGCACGCCGAGGGCTCGTACCACGAGCGGGCGCTGCACCGAGCGAGCCTCCGCGCCTGGGTCGGCCTGGACTGAACCTCCCCACGAGGTCGGTCAGGGCTCGCTACGACATCATCTGGAGGAGCCGACGCGCTTCGGCGGGGAGCAATGGCCGGCCGAAGAGTTTCGATCGCGGCTCGAGGTACCTGCCCCCGAGCGCCAGCGAACCCGCATCGATCGGCGCGAAGCCGATCTCCTCGATCAGCGTCGAGACCCGCTCCTTCGCGCGCGAGTCGTCCCCGGCCAGGAACACCACGAACCGTTTCTCGCGGGGCGTCGACAGCCGGGACTCGGCGCGTAGGGTGTCGG
The DNA here is from genome assembly GCA_036845105.1 of Actinomycetota bacterium. Classification (GTDB taxonomy): domain Bacteria; phylum Actinomycetota; class UBA4738; order UBA4738; family HRBIN12; genus HRBIN12. Next base: position 6,690 of record DAIUEM010000068.1, read on the forward strand.
CCTCGAGCGTGTTGAAGGCCTTGACGACCCGGCCGTCGGGGAACGTCTCGGCGACGATCGCGCTCGACGCTCGCGCTCCCAGGTCGATCGCCTCGCCCGTCTCGGTGAGGGCGTTCGTCGCATCGATCACGATCTTCCCCGCGACCGCCGAGGCGGGTGGCAGCATCTCCGCCCGGCCGAACGCGCCGGTCAGGACCACGACCTCGCCGTACCTGGCGGCCTCCTCGACGCTGCTCGCCTGGACCGACGGGCCGAGCGTCTCCGCGAGCGCCGAGGCGGCCTCCGGTTCCGGCTCGCCGACCGCCACCTGATGGCCCGCGGTCGTCCAGAGCTCGGCGAGCGTGCTCCCCAACGCGCCGGCACCCACGATCCCGATCCGCATCTCCACGCTCACTTTCGCATACCGGGCCGCCGAAGGATTCATCCGTTCCGAGTGATGGCGAACGGTCTGCGGCGAGCGAGCGTTCCCTCGGGGCCGTCCCTCCGGCCTGAGGAGGCCGCGAGTGTCGAACACGAGCCGTCGCCGGCGGCCGCGGGTGAGCGAGGCGTACGGGGATGACGCCTCACCTTTTCGCACGGCTGCGCGCCGGCCCCTCCTCGAGCGCATCGTGCCGGTCTCGCGGGATCTGCCGACCTATGGGCGGGCCGCGTTCCGGCGTGACGCGCTCGCCGGGGTCACGGTCGCCGCGCTCGCGCTCCCCTCGGGGATGGCCTACGCGGAGCTCGCCGGGCTGTCAACCGTGGCGGGTCTGTACGCGTTGCTGCTGCCGACGATCGCGTACGTCGTGCTCGGGTCGTCCCGCCAGCTCATCGTGGGGCCCGAGGGGTCGATCGCGGCCCTTGTCGCCGCAACGCTGCTGCCGCTGGCGGGGGACGATCCGGAGCGGTACGCGGACCTGGCGGCGCTCCTCGCGCTCATGGTCGCCGCCGCGTTCCTCCTCGCGCGCCTCGCCCGGATCGGCTGGATCGCCGACTACTTCTCACGCTCGGTGCTCGTGGGCTACATCCACGGCGTCGCGGTCGTGCTGATCATCGGGCAGATGGGGAAGCTCCTCGGCGTCTCGCTCGACGCCGAGCGCCCGATCCCGCTCCTGGCGGAGATCGTGGACAAGCTTCCCGACCTGCACACCACGACCGTTGTCGTCGGCGCGATCTCCCTCGCGCTCCTCCTGGGCCTGCGTCGGTTCCTCCCGAAGTTCCCCGCGGCGCTGGCCGTCGTGATCGGGGCGATCGCCGCGTCGTGGGCGCTGGACCTGGCCGCGCGGGGCGTCGCGACCGTGGGGAGCGTCCCGTCCGGCCTGCCGAGGATCCACCTCCCCTCGGCAGCGGAGGCCGATCTCGCGCGGCTCGTCCCAGCCGCGCTCGGGATCTTCCTCGTGAGCTTCGCGGACGAGATCCTGACGGCCCGCGCGTTCGCCGGACGGCACGGACAACACGTCCGCGTCCGGCAGGAGCTGACCGCGATGGCGGCGGCCGACGCGGCCGCCGGGCTCACCGGCGCCTTCCCGATCGGGGCGAGCGGCTCTCGGACGGCGGTGAACGACCTGATGGGGGTGCGGACCCAGGTCGCGGGCCTCATGGCGGTCGTGGCGGTGGCCTGCGTCCTGCTGTTCCTCACGGCACCGATCGCGTACCTGCCCTCGGCGACGCTCGGCGCGATCATCGTCTCGGCGGCCATCGGGCTCGTCGATACGAAGGCATGGCGTGCGCTCTGGCGGCCGACGCGCGCCGATGCGGTCATCGGGGCCCTGACGACGGTCGGGGTGGTCGTGCTCGGCGTGCTCGATGCACTGCTGCTGGCCGTGGCCCTCTCGGTAGTGGACACGGTCCGACGGAGCGCACGGCCGCACGACGCCGTGCTCGGCTACGTGGCTCGCCTCGACCGGTACGCCGACGTGAGCCTGCATCCGCGAGCGCGGATCACGCCCGGCGTGCTGGTGTACCGGCTGGACGATCGCCTGTTCTTCGCGAACGCCCGCTACGTGAGCGGGAGGGTCCGCGAGGCGATGGACGGGGCGCCGACGCGCGTGGCGTGGCTCGTGTTCGACGCCGAAGCGCTCGTCGACGTCGATGCCACAGGGTTCGAGACGCTGGACGAGCTCGTGCGGAGCCTCGATGCAGAGGGGACGCCGTTCGCGGTCGCGCGGCTCAAGCAGCACGTCCGCGAGATCTTCGACCTGGCCGAGCTCACCGAGACGATCGGCCGGGACCGCTTCTTCCCCACGGTCCGTGCGGCGGTCGAGGCTGCGCCGCATCCCCGAGGCACGACACCGGCTCCTTGATGCGGGTTACCGCGTCGCGCCGTGGCACGCTTTCCACTTGCGGCCGCTGTCGCACGGGCACGGGTCGTTCCGGCCGCGCTTGGCATCCTCCGACGCGTAGAGCCCCATGATCTCGTCGGCGAACCGTCCGGCACGGAGCAGGTCGGCCATC
>DAIUEM010000069.1:0-1430 GCA_036845105.1 Actinomycetota bacterium
CCTGATGCACGAGCTCGGCCACGTCATGGGGCTCGATCACGTCGAGTCACCCGACGAGGTCATGTGGTCGCCCGACGAGTCGGACGAGAAGCTCCCGAACCTCTTCCAGACGCAGTGGGGAGCCGGCGACCTCGAGGGCCTCTCGGCGCTCGGCCGCGAAGCCGGCTGCCTTCCCGAGCGCTAGGGGGGGGGCTAGTCCATAACAGACTACCGCCGGACGGTCGTCGCCGGGCGGCCGGGTGGTGTCCGGTACGATGGCGCGACCATGGGCCGCGACCTCTTCTACATCACGACGCCGATCTACTACCCGAACGACGTGCCGCACATCGGGCACGCCTACGACGCCGTGGCCGTGGACGTCATCGCTCGGCACCACCGGCTCCGCGGGGAGGAGGTCTTCCACCTCACGGGGACCGACGAGCACGGACTGAAGCTCCAGCGGGCGGCGGAGGCCGCCGGGATGGGCCCGCAGGCGTGGGTCGACGAGATGGAGCCGAAGTGGCGCGAGGTCTGGGCGCGCCTGGACATCGGCTACGACGACTACATCCGAACGACGGAGGAGCGGCACAAGGCGGCGGTCGCCACGCTGCTGCAGGCCGTGTACGACAACGGACGTGACGACATCTACCTCGGGACCTACGAGGGGCTGTACTGCGTCGCGTGCGAGGCCTACTACACGGAGGGCGACCTCGTGGACGGCAACTGCCCGATCCACGACCGCCCGGTCGAGCTCCTGCGCGAGGAGAACTACTTCTTCCGCCTGTCGGCGTACGCGGACCGGCTCCTCGAGCACTACACGCGGACGCCGAGCGCCGTCGAGCCCGAGACGCGACGCAACGAGGTCCTCTCGGTCATCCGGGGCGGGCTCCAGGACTTCTCGATCAGCCGGACGTCGTTCCAGTGGGGAGTGCCGCTGCCCTGGGACCCGAAGCACGTCTGCTACGTCTGGTTCGACGCGCTCGCGAACTACATCACGGCGGCCGGCTACGGCTCGGACCCGGAGCGGTTCGCCCGACTGTGGCCCGCGAACGTCCACATGATCGGTAAGGACATCCTCCGGCAGCACGCGATCTACTGGCCGGCGATGCTCATGGCCGCCGATATCCAGCCGCCGACACAGGTGTGGGCGCACGGGTTCCTCACCGTCGGCGGCCAGAAGATGTCGAAGACGAACGCGACGGGGATCCACCCCTTCGAGCTCGTCGACCACTTCGGGACCGACTCGTACCGCTACTACTTCATGCGCGAGATCCGGTTCGGCGAGGACGGGAACTTCTCGTGGGAGTCGATGACCGACCGCCACAACGCGGATCTCGCGAACGGGCTCGGGAACCTCGCGAGCCGGGTGCTCGCGATGCTCGCGTCCTCGTTCGACGGCCGCGTCCCTGAACCGTCGGTCGAGGGCGCGGCGAGCGACCTGCCCGAGGTGG
>DAIUEM010000069.1:1440-9090 GCA_036845105.1 Actinomycetota bacterium
CCTCGACCCCGCGGATGCCTCCGCCAGGCAGGAGCTCGCCGTCCGTCCGCACGAGGGGCTCGCGGCGGTGTGGGACATCGTGACGCGGGCGAACCGGTACCTCGTGGAGAAGGAGCCGTGGAAGGTCGCGAACGAGGAGGGCCGGCGCGACGAGCTCGGCTCGATCCTGTACGCCGCCACGGAGACGCTCCGGGTCCTCGCGATATTGATCCAGCCGATCATGCCGGGGGCGGCCGAGCGCCTGTGGGAACAGCTCGGGGTGGGCGAGCCGCTCGGTCATCAGCGCGTGCCCCAGGCGGTCGCGTGGGGTCTTCTCCGGCCGGGTACCGTGACCACCAGAGGCGGCGCGTTGTTCCCGCGCCTCGAGGCGTGAATGAAGGTTCCGGGCATCGCGTTTCACGTGAGACTCCGCTCGTGGACCGTAAGGTGAGAGCCGTGGATACGGCGTCCCCATGAACGACCAGAACCCTGAACCGCCGGTGGACGAGGCGGCGGTGGATACCCACTGCCACCTGTTCCTGTGCGACCTCGAACCTCAACTCCTGCTGGAGGACGCGAGGGCCGCGGGCGTGGCGACCGTCGTGTGCGCCGGGATCGACCCCGAGACGAGCCGTCGGTCGCTCGAGCTGGCCGAGTCGTTCCGCGGCGTGTTCGCGACGGCGGGGATGCACCCCCACACCGCCTCCGCGATGGACCGAGTCGCGGGCGCCGCGATCGAGGAGCTCCTCGGGAGCCCGCATGTCGTGGCGGTCGGGGAGACGGGTCTCGACTTCTTCCGCATGCTCTCGCCACGGCAGGACCAGGAGGCGAGCTTCCGGCTCCACATCGCGATGGCTCGCGAGGTCGATCTGCCGCTCGTCGTCCACGTGCGGGATGCGTGGCCCGAGATCCTTCGACTCCTGGACGAGGGTTCGGCCGAGCGTGTGGTGATCCATTGCTTCAGCGGCGACGCCGAGATCGCGCGCGAGTGCGCTCGGCGCGGGTACCACGTGTCGTTCGCGGCGAACATCACGTACCCGAAGAACGCCCACCTGCGCGAGGCCGCCGCCGCGGTGCCGCTCGAACGACTCTTGGTCGAGACCGACAGTCCCTACCTCGCGCCGCAGCGGATCCGCGGCCGCGACAACGCGCCGGCGAACGTGGTGGACGTCGTCGAGGCGCTCGCGAACGTCCGAGACGAGTCGCGACCGGCGCTCCGAGACGCGCTGCTCGCGAACGCGGCACGCGCGTTTCCACGTCTCCGCTAGCGTTTTCCACCGAGGGAACGCTCGAACACCTGTTCACTTTCAAGTTTGCAGTGAGGGTTGAGGCTTTGATACGTTGGCCCGGCTTCGCGCTTGGAGGCTTCGGTACGGCCCCACCGCCGCTTCCCCCCGAGGCCTTCTTCCGACAGGAGGAAGGATGCGGGTTCGACCGAGCCGGGTCCGGAGGCTTCGGATCCGGAAGGCGATCGGGAACGCGGCGCTCGCCGGCGCAGTGCTCGCCGTCGGGGTCACGTACCTGGCGTTCGAGAAGCACGTCACCCTCGTGGTGGACGGGCAGCCGCAGGCCGTGCGGACCCTGAGCGCGAGCGTCGGGGACCTCCTCGACTCGTCGGGGATCGTCCTGGACGAAGACGATGTGGTGGTGCCCCCGGAGGCGACTCCCCTCGCCGACGGGATGACCGTGGTGGTGGACTCGAACGGGTTCACCGTCTCGGCCGCGATGGCCCCACAGGATGTGGGGGCCTGGGTGATGGAAGGGGCGGGCGGGCCGTCGGCGAAGCTGACGATCCCGTCCACCGAGAACTGGTTCTCTGCGGGCGTGTCGATCGGGACGTCCCGGACGGTGGCAGTGACCGTCGTGGTTTTGGGGAAGGACCACGAGGTGGTCACGAATGCCGGAACCGTCCGGGAGCTCCTCTCGGCCATGGGGATCGAGCCCGACGGCGACGACCGCGTCCGACCATCACCCAGGACCCCCCTTCGCGACGGGATGGACGTCGCCTACTCGCAGGTCGAGGTGAGGCTCCGCACCGCCCGGGTCCCGGTCCCCTTCACGACCCACACGGTGTACTCGGACGAGCTGCGTCCGGGCGAGGTCCGCATCACGCAGCCGGGGCGCGACGGCATGATGCTCGAGACGTCCCGCGTCCGGATCGTCGACGGGAAGGTCGCTCACCGCGTCGTCGTCGCACGGCGCGTCCTGACCGCCGCCGTCCCGCAGCGACGCGTCGTCGGCAGGAGTACCACGAGCCACGGCACCCAGGTCGGCGAGGCCAGCTACTACACCTTCGCGCCGGGCAGCGGCCTGACGGCGGCGCACCCGTGGCTGCCGTTCGGTACGGTGGTCAGGGTCACGAACCTCGCGAACGGCAGGACCGTCACGGTGACCATCAACGATCGGGGTCCGTTCGGTGGGCGCATCATCGACCTCAGCGAACAAGCCTTCGCCCGCATCGCGCCCCTCAGCGCGGGCGTCTGCCAGGTCCGCCTCGCCTGGTGAGACCGGGCTCGGCCTCGCGACGCTGAAGGACCTCGCCCGACGGCACGGCGTGCGCCCGACGAAGGCGCTCGGCCAGCATTTCCTCGCGGACCCGAACCTCGCTCGAGCGATCGTCGCGGACGCGGGCGTGCGGGACGGCGACCGGGTGGTCGAGGTCGGCGCGGGGCTCGGGTCGCTGACCGTGGCGCTCGCCGCCGCCGGCGCCCGGGTGGTCGCCGTCGAGTTCGACCGCACGCTCCTGCCGGCGCTGGAGGAGGTGGTCGCGCCGTGGCCGGGGGTCCAGGTCCGGGCCGCCGACGCGATGCGGCTCGACTGGGCGAGCGCGCTGCCGGGGCACGGGTGGAAGATGGTGTCGAACCTTCCGTACAACGTCGCCGTCCCGCTCGTGGCCGGCATGCTGGAGGAGGTGCCCCAGATCCGCACGTTCCTGGTGATGGTCCAGCGCGAGGTGGGCGAGCGCCTCGTCGCGTCCCCCGGCGACCCGGCCTACGGGGCGGTGAGCGTCCGCGTCGCGTACCGCGCCGAGGGGGCCCTCGTGCGGCGGGTGCCGGCCTCGGTCTTCTGGCCGCGCCCGAGCGTCGACTCGGTCCTCGTGCGCCTCGAACGCCGCGCCGAGCCGCCGGTGGTCACCGATCCGGTGCGGCTGTTCCGCGTCGTCGACGAGGGCTTCGCCGAACGTCGCAAGACGATGCGGAACGCCCTGCGGCGGCTCGGGCTCTCCGCCCCGGCGGCGATCGCCGCGCTCGAGCGTTGCGGCCTCGACCCGAACGTCCGCGCCGAGCGCCTGTCGATCGAGGACTTCGCCCGGCTCGCCGAGGCCGCCGCATGACCGCCCGCGTCGTCCGTCGTGAGGCGCCCGCGAAGATCAACGTCTTCCTCCGGATCCTCGGCCCGCGCGAGGACGGCTACCACGACCTCGAGAGCCTCGTCGTGCCGATCTCGCTCGCCGACGTCGTGACGGTCCGCGAGGCCGAGGCGCTGCGCGTCGACGTCCGCGGGGCGCCTGCCCTCGCGGGAGAGGTCCCGGCCGGCGGGCTGAACCTCGCGCTCGTCGCAGCCCTTGCGCTCGGCGATGCCTGTCCCGACGCCGGCGGGGCCGAGATCGTGGTCGAGAAGCGGATCCCGGTCGCGGCCGGTCTCGGCGGGGGCAGTGCCGACGCCGCGGCGACGATCCTGGCTCTGAACGAGCTCTGGGGGTGCGGCGTGGACGAGGGCACGATCGCCGAGCTCGGCGAGCGGATCGGGTCGGACGTGCCGGCGATGCTCGCGGGCGGGCCGGTCCTGATGTGCGGCCGCGGCGAGATCGTCGCGCCCGCCGAGGTCGCTCCGTTCCACTGGGTGCTCGTGCACTTCGACTTCGGGGTGCGCTCGCCCGACGCCTACCGCTGGTGGGACGAGTCGCGGTCGACCGGACCCGATCCGGGCGGGCTCCTCGACGCGGCCGCGGCGGGCGACGCGGAGGCGCTCGGCCCGCAGCTGTTCAACGACCTCGAGGACGTGGTGTTCGCGCGGTACCCGGTCATCGGCGAGGCGAAGGCCGGGTTGCTGGCGGCCGGAGCGCTCGGCGCCGTGATGAGCGGCAGCGGCTCGTCGGTCGTCGGCCTCGCGCGAGACGAGGCGCACGCCCGAGCGCTCGCCTCCGCGATCCCGGGGGCCCTGGCCATCGCGGCCCCGGCCTGACCGTCGAGCATCCGAAGGCGCCCTCGTCCGCGCTCCGGTCGGATGCGGCGCCGGCGCGCGATAATCGGGTGCACTCCGGGGTGGTCTAACGGTAAGACGCGGGCCTTTGGAGCCCTCGATGGAGGTTCGACTCCTCCCCCCGGAACGCCCGCACGACGAGCTCGAGGAAGGATGCCGTGATCGACGTCGCGTGCCCGAGGTGCGGGAGCCCCAACCCTGCCGGGTTCCGTTTCTGCGGGCGGTGCGGGGAAGCGCTCGAGCGCGCGTGCCCGGCCTGCGGCACGCGGAACCCACCCGGCTTCCGGTTCTGCGGCGCGTGCGGCTCCGCCCTGGACGGCGACGCGCCGTCGTCCCAGGGCGCGAGCGCCGCTGAGCCCGTCGCGGTGGTCGAGGAGCGGAAGGTCGTCACCTCGCTGTTCGCGGACCTGGCGGCCTCGACCGAGCTCGCGGCGCGGTTGGATCCCGAGGATCTCCGTCGCGTCCTCGGTCCGTACTTCGACGCGATGGCCGGGGAGATCGACCGGTTCGGCGGCACCGTCGAGAAGTTCATCGGCGACGCCGTCGTCGCGTTCTTCGGCGTGCCCGTCGCCCACGAGGACGATCCCGAGCGCGCCATCCGCGCGGCCCTCGCGATGCAACGCCGGCTCGAGGCGCTGAACCGCGACGTCGCGCATCGGGCCGGCGAGACGCTCGCGATGCGGATCGGGATCAACACCGGCGAGGTGTTCGCGCACGGCGGAGGGATCGAGGAGGGCCTCGTGACCGGCGAGGCGGTCAACGTGGCCGCGCGGCTGCAGACGCTCGCGGAGCCGGGCCGGGTCGTCGTCGGCGAGCGCACCTGGCGCGACACCCGTCACGCCTTCGCGTTCCGCCTGCTCGGCGAGGTCAGCGTCAAGGGGATCACGACGCCGCTCCCCGCGTTCGAGGTCCGGGGCGAGTTGGCGTCGGCCGCGCAAGGCCGCTCCGCCGGCCCGACCTTCGTCGGTCGCGACCACGAGCTCGAGCTGCTGCGGCTGTTGTTCGATCGCGCCGTGCGCGAGGGTCGTCCGAACCTCGCCACGATCGTGGGGCCCCCGGGGATCGGCAAGAGCCGCCTCGCGTACGAGCTCACGCGCGCGCTGACGGAGGGGCGTGGCCGCGCCCGCGTGGTCCGGGGGCGTTGCCTCCCGTACGGCGACGGGCTCACCTACTGGCCGCTCGCCGAGATCCTGAAGGCGGACGCGCAGATCATGGACAACGATCCGCCGGAGGTCACGCTCGCGAAGGCTCGTGAGCGGCTCGCTCCAAGGCTCGAGACCGGTCAGACCGAGGTCCTCCTGTCCTCGATCGGCGTGACGGTGCCCTCGGACCCGCTCGCCGGCGCCGAGCCCTCGGCGGCGAGCCGGATCATCGCGGGAGCGTGGCAGCGGTACCTCGAGTCGCTGGCGGGGGAGGGGCCGCTCGTCGCGCTCATCGAGGACGTGCACTGGGCCGACCCCAGCCTCCTCGACCTGATCGATGCGGTGCTCGGGGCCGCCACCGGGCCGGTGCTCGTCGTGTGCACCGCGCGTCCCGAGCTCTTCGAGCGCCGGCCCGCGTGGAGCGGAGGTCTGACGAACGCGACGACGATCACGCTGACCCCGCTCTCGGCGGGCGAGAGCATGCGGCTGATCGAGGACCTGCTCGGCGGCGACGCGCCGGCGGAGGTGGTCGGTCCCGTCCTGGACCGATCGGAGGGCAACCCCTTCTTCGCCGGCGAGCTGCTCCGGATGATGACCGAGGACGGCACGCTCGAGCGCCGCGACGGTCGGTGGATGCTCGTCCGGGCGCTGCCGTCGGCGTTGCCCGACACCGTGCAGGGCGTGATCGCCTCCCGCATCGACCTGCTCGCGCCGGCCGAGAAGCGCGCGATCCAGGACGCGTCGGTGGTCGGCCGCGTGTTCTGGGAAGGGGCGGTCCAGGCGCTGGGTTCGGCGCAGGGCGCGCTCGATGGCTTGCTCCGCAAGGAGCTCGTGTTCGAGCGGAGCGCGTCCTCGATCGGCGGGGAGCGCGAGCTCATCTTCAACCACATCCTCACGCGTGACGTCGCCTACGCGAGCCTGCCGCACGCCCGCCTGGCCGACGCGCACGCTCGCGTGGCGTCGTGGATCGAGGCGGCGACGTCCGGTCGCGCCGACGAGTTCGGCGAGGTCCTCGCCCACCACAGCGAGCGCGCCGGTGACGATGCCCGCACCGCCCGGTACTCGCTGGTCGCGGGCAACCGCCACCTCCGGGTGTTCGCCGCCGCAGCCGCGATCGAGTGGTTCGACCGGGCCGCGGCGGCAGCCGAGCGCGCCGGCGAGCTGTCGATCCGCGCGAGGGCGGCGCTCGCCCGCGGCCGGGCGTGCGAGCAGCTCGGGCGGATCGAGGAGGCGCGCACGGACTACGAGATGGCGCTGACGTTCGCGCGCGATGCCGAAGACGCGGAGGACGAGGCCGCCGCGCTCGCGGCGCTGGCGCACGCGCTGTGGCTGCTCGACCGGTTCGACGAGGCGCAGGCGCTGCTGCCCGTCGCGCTCGAGGCGGCGCACGAGGTCGGGGCTCGGGAGCTCGAGGCGCGCCTGCTGTACACGGCGGGAACGACGCAGTTCGGCCGCGGCGCCTTCGCCGAGGCGTTGCCATACCACGAGGAGGCGCTTCGGGTGGCGACCGAGAGCAGCGACCTCGAGGGACAGGCGCTCGCACACCACGGTCTGTGCGAGACGTATTTCTTCCTCGGACCGTTCGAGTCCGGTCTGGAACACGGTCGGGAGGCCGACCGGCTGCTCCGCGAGCTCGGGCAGAAGCCGATGGTCGCGCACAACGGCTACATGGTCGCGTGGCTGCTCGGGTTCATCGGTCGCCACGACGAGGCGATGCGAACGGTGGAGGAGTCGATCGCCATCTCGACCGAGATCGGCAACCGCCGCGATCTGGCGTTCGCGCTCTACGACCGAGCCGAGCTCGAACTCTCGGCCGGACGGCTCGGGGACGCGATCCGCGACGCCTCCGAGGGCATCGCCATCCTCCAGGAGCTGGGCGCGCCACGCGGCGAGATCATCGGACGCAACGTCACCCACGACGTCGTCGCGGAGACGTGGGCGTTCGATCGGCTGCGCGCGACCGTGCCGGGGACCGTTGCCCAGTGCGAGACGCTCGGCGGGAACTTCCAGCGGTCCCTCGTGATCGCGTTCGCCGCGCTCGCGGCGACGACGGACCGCGACCGCGAGAGCGGCGCACGGCTCTTCACCCGAGCCTACGACGTCAGCGAGGCGATGCTGGACGTCGCGTGGACCGCTCGGACCGAGGTCCTCGCCCACGAGTGGTCGGGCGATGCGGACGGCCTCGGCCGTGTGGCCGCCCGGGTGGACGAGCGTGTCCCGCGCGCGGCGGGCATCTGGCGCGTGTGGGGTACCTACGCTCGGGCGCTCGCCGCGTTGCTGCGCGGAGCGTGGGTCGACGCCGCCGACCTCGGACGGGCGGTGGTCG
>DAIUEM010000070.1:0-9068 GCA_036845105.1 Actinomycetota bacterium
GGCGGCGATCGAAGGGGGCTCGCCCGCCTGGATCGTCTTGAAGATGTCACGACCGGTCGCCGAGGGCGCCCTCTGGCGGACGCTCCACACGACACACGCCGAGCACCTCGTCGTCGTCCTGACCGTGGACGACCTCCGCCGGTCCGAGGTCCAGATCAGCAGACAGCTCTCCTGGGAGCGCTCGGCGCAGGACCTGACCTGGGAGCTGATCCACAACCCGGCCGTGAACGCGCTGTCCTCCTGCGCGCACACGGTCGTCTCGTTCGGCGCCGCGGGGGCGCTCTTGCTCTCGAGCGGCCAAGGGGTCGCCGGGCCGGAGGCGACGCTCGTGTTCGACCCCAAGGTCGTCGAGGACGCCTGGGAGTCGCAGCATCCCGGCGGCATGATCGGCGGCAAGACGGCGCTCACCGCCGGCGTCGTCCGCGAGCTCCTGCCTTCGCCCGGTTCGGCGGACGTGCTCGCCGGCGTGCGCGCGGGGCTCGCCGCTCGCAGGGCGCTCCACCTCGAGGGCTACGCGGAGCGGGGTACGCCCCCGGCCGACGTGCAGCTCGCCTTCCCCCTGGAGCTGGTGGCGAAGGAGCTCGAGCTCGACGAGGACGGACCGTTCGCGACGGTTCGCGTCGCAGATCCCGGAGCGTCGCAGGCAACGGGGACTCGGATCGGGCACGACGCGATGGGCGCTCCGCCGAGCCGGGCGGGCTCGTGGACGATCCTGGAGGACCGGTACCAGGGCGACCTGAGCGCCCTCGCGGGCCAGATCGCGCGGCTGGGAGCCGCGACGGTGCTGCGCGACGTGCCCCTCGGGCAGTTCGGCGACCTGCTCACCGTCGACCGGCAGGAGATCGAGGCGTACCGCAGCATCGGCGCGCTCGTCACCGAGTACGCGCGGCGCGGACAGCCGAAGCCGCTCTCGATCGCGGTGTTCGGCCCCCCGGGCTCCGGCAAGTCCTTCGGCGTTACGGAGGTCGCGAAGGCGCTCCTCCCGGAGATGGAGGAGCCGCTCGAGTTCAACCTCTCGCAGTTCGGCGGCCCGGAGGACCTCGCCGGCGCGCTGCACCAGGTGCGCGACGCCGTCCTGCGGGGCGGCCTCCCGCTGGTCTTCTGGGACGAGTTCGACACCGCGCTCGCCGGGCGGTCGCTCGGCTGGCTCCGCTACTTCCTCGCGCCCATGCAGGACGGCACGTTCCAGGAGGGCCAGATCACCCATCCGATCGGCCGCTGCATCTTCGTGTTCGCCGGGGGCACCGCCGAGCGGATGGACACGTTCGGAGCGGACCTCACGGCGGCCGAGTTCCGCGCGGTGAAGGGCCCCGACTTCGCGAGCCGTCTCCGAGGCTACGTCGACGTTCTCGGCCCGAACCCGCGAGGCGGCCCGGACGCGGAGGCCCCGACCAGCGACCCGCACTTCCTGATCCGTCGCGCGATCCTCCTCAACTCCATGCTGCGGCGCGGGGCGCCACAGCTCCTGCACCGGAGGGACGGGGGCGGCGGCATCGCGATCGACGCAGGTGTGCTCCGTGCGTTCCTCGAGATCGGGACGTACCGGCACGGCGCGCGCTCGATGGAACAGATCATCTCGATGAGCCGGCTCGTGGGACGATCCGAGTTCGAGCGCTCCAGCCTGCCGGCGCGTGCCCAGCTCGACCTGCACGTCGACGGGCACGAGTTCCTCGCGCTCGTCCAGCGGCCGGACCTGTCCGGCGACCTGCTCGAGCGGCTGGCCGCCGCCGCCCACGATCTGTTCCGCGAGGAGCTCGGGGATCAGGGCTACGCGCTCGGCCCCCACGACGCCGAGGCCCGGACGAGCCCGCTGCTCGTGCCGTACGCGGACCTGTCGGAGGAGGACAAGGACAAGAACCGCCGGAACGTCCGTGACATCCCGAGCAAGCTCGACGCCCTCGGCTACGTGATGACCCCCGCCCGCGGCGACGTACCGCCGTTCTCGTTCCCGCCCGACGAGGTGAACGCCCTCGCCGTGACCGAGCACGAGCGGTACGTGCGCGACATGCTCGAGCGCGGATGGCGTCCCGGCCCGGAGACCGACCGGGCCCGGAGGATCAACGCGACGCTCGTCCCGTGGCCCGAGCTCCCCGAAGCCGAGCGCGAGAAGGATCGCGCGCTCGTCCGCGGCATCCCGTCGATCCTCGCTCGCGCCGGCTACACGATCGCGCGTGCCGGATAGCGGCACCGCCCGTACGATGGCTCCGTGCTCACGTTCATCGTCGTGCTGTTGCTGCTCGCCGCGATCTTCGGGGTGCTCGGCGCGGTCCTCAAGGTGGCGCTCGTGCTCGTGCTCAGCCTCGTGCTCACCGTCGCCGTGCTCACCTGGGCGGGGTGGTACTGGCTGAAACGCCGGGTCCGCGGGTTCGAGGCCGAGGTCGAGCGCCAGCAGGAGCTGCAGGCCAGACGGCGTCGCGCGATCGACGTCCGGCACGTTCCGAACGAGGCGGAGCGGTCCGAGCCGCTCGAGCTCCCCGGCGACACACCCTAGCGGCGCGCGCCCCGCCGGACGATCCGCTCCCGGTACCGGCCCGGCGCATCCCCGACCACCCGCCTGATCGTCCCTCGAGCTCTGCCGGAGTCCTCCCGCCGGTCCCCCGACTCGAGCCCCCACGCCGCGGCGCGCACCAGCGGGAACCGGAGCGGCTCGGGCGGCGCCATCGCGACCTCCCGCCCGACCACCGGCATCGAGCTCCACTCGTCCCGAGCGCCCAGCACGAGCGACGCGAGGATCCGACCGCCGAGCTTCGTCTGTGCCAGCCCGTGACCCGAGAAGCCGAGCCCCGCATGCACCGTCCCCGGCTCGAGCGTCCGGAAGAACGGCAGGAACCAGGCCGTGTGGTCGATCGGGCCACCCCATGCGTGGGTGAACCGCACGCCCTCGAGCTGCGGGAACAGCCACAGCAGGCCCCGGGCGGCGACTTCGGCGACGCGGTGGTCGTGGGTCGCGCGCCGGCCGACCCGGCCGGCGTAGACGACCCCCGTCGCGCCCCCGCCGATCGCGATCCGATCGTCCTTCGTCCGGCGGAGGTAGAAGAGCATCTCTCGGCCGTCGGCGATCCCGACGTCCGTCGTCCAGCCGATCCGCTCGAGCTGCTCCGGGATCGGCTCGGTCGCGACCATGAAGTCGGCGATCACCCCGAAGCTCCGACGGAACCCCGGCCACGAGGCTGCCCAGGAGCCGTGGGTGAGGACGACGTGGTCCGCCCGGACCGCGCCGGTCTCGGTCCGAACGACGGGGGCCGGTCCCGGCTCGACGGGGCGAGCCGCCGAGCCCTCGAAGACGTGGACCCCACGCTCGAGCGCGACCCGTCGGAGCCCGCGCGCGAGCCGCGCCGGCTGACAGGTGGCGTTGTCCGCCGTGAACGTCCCGTCGACGAACCGGGGCGAGTCGACGTACGACCGGCACCCCGCCGCGTCGAGGGGAACGATCCGCCCGCCGAACCCGAGGTCCTCACACAGCTCGAGCGCGCGACCCCCGGCGAGCCCCTCCTGCCATGCCCCGGTCCGCACGCCGAGGACGCCGCCCCGCCGGTACCACGCGTCCACGCCGGTCTCGTCGCACCATCGCTCCGCCTCGGCGATCTCGTCCCCTAGGGCGAGGGCGTACCGCGCCCCCTCGTCGCGTCCGAACAACCCGACGATCGCGGGGAGGTCGTGCCACGAGGAGGAGAAGAACCCGCCGTTGCGTCCGCTCGCGGCACCGCCGCAGATGTCGGCCTCGACCAGCGCGATCCGCATCCCGGGCTCGCGCTCGACGAGCTCGACCGCGGTCCACAGCCCCGCGAACCCCCCGCCGACGATGCACACGTCCGCCCGCACCCGTCCCCGCAGCGGCGGACACGGCACGCCCCGATCGGCGCGCAGGGCCTCCTCGAGCCAGAACCCGCGATCGCCACCGGGCGGCGGGACATCGGGCCGGGCGCCGCGCGTCACGCCGGCTCCCCGGGGGCGGCCGGCGATCCCGATCGACGGA
This sequence comes from Actinomycetota bacterium, assembly GCA_036845105.1. Taxonomy (GTDB): domain Bacteria; phylum Actinomycetota; class UBA4738; order UBA4738; family HRBIN12; genus HRBIN12. Next base: position 3,977 of record DAIUEM010000070.1, read on the forward strand.
CGAGCGACGCGCCGAGCAGGGTCAGCCGCCCGACGACGAGGAACAGGAGGGTGAACCCCATCGCGATCGCGCCGAACTCGAGCAGGCCCTGCCCCCACGGCCCCCCACGGATCACCGAGCGTCCGACGAGCCCGAGCGGGACGGCGAGCACCCAGGTCGCGAGCATCGTGACCCAGCCGACCCGCCGGTACGTCCCGATGACCAGCGCCACGAGGAACCACGCGACGAGGAGCGGGACGCCGGTCCGCACGATGCCGGCGAGCGCGAGACCCCCGTGCTGCACCACGCCGACGACGACGAAGGCCGCGAGCGCGACCGCGTCGATCGTGGCCGCGGCGCGCGGGGACGGGCGAGCCGCCGAGCGTCGCACGGCCCCATCCTCCCAGACCGTGGAACCGCCCGAGCCCTCGACCCGTCGTGAAGGGGATGGACGTCTCGCCCCGCACGCGGCACCATGGGCCGGTGACCCGCCGACTTCCCCACCGGGCCGCGCTCGACGCGGCCGTGTTCGTGATCATCCTGTCCCTCCCGCTGCTGGTCGCGGCCGAGCTGAGCGATCGGCCGCCGCCGATCGCGATCTCGCTCGGCGGGGTGGAGGTCGTCGTGGACCACGACGCCACGTTCGGCGACGTGATCCTCGACCACTCGCTCCGAGCGCGTGACGGTCGGTTGTTCGACGTGGAGGGCGGCGTGCTCGACGCTCGAGCGGACCCCGGCCGGATCTGGCTGAACGGCGCACCGGCGGACCGGGCCACGCCGCTGGAGCCGGGCGACGCGATCGTGGTCGTGCCGGGGACGGACCGAACCGAGGGCACCCGGCGGGTCGTCGAGCGCCTGCCCGGGCGCCAGCTCCAGAACCCGATGAGCACGCTCGCGACCGCGCGCATGGTCCGCGTCACGCGGGTCGGGCGGCTCTCGGGCATCGTGATCGACGTCCGGTACGAACCGGTCGGGCGCACGCACGAGCCGCCGACCGTCGCGCTGACGTTCGACGACGGGCCGTGGCCGCACGGGACGCTCGGCGTCCTGCGGGTCCTGCGGCGGATGGACGCGAAGGCGACGTTCTTCATGGTCGGGTACCTGATGGAGCGCTACCCCGAAATCGTCGAGCAGGTCCGGCGCGCGGGCATGTCGATCGGGACGCACTCGTGGGTCCATCCCTACCTGACCCCCTTCGTCGACCTGCGTCCCCACCGTCAGCAGACCGAGATCGTGCGTCCCGCCGAACTGCTCCGGAGCCGGTTCGGCGTGTCGCCGACCCTGTTCCGCCCACCGGGAGGGAGCTACGACGCCTCGGTCGTTCGCATCGCGGACCAGGCCGGGATGCGCGTCGTCCGGTGGGACGTCGACCCGGGTGACTTCCTGAGCGGCGCGAAGCCCCGCCGGATCGCCTCCACCGTTCTGCGCTCGGTTCGGCCCGGGTCGATCGTGCTGCTGCACGACGGGGGCGGCGATCCGAACGCCACGATCCGAGCGCTCCCGCGGATCATCCGCGGGATCCGCCGCATGGGCCTCGAGCCGGTGGCCATCGAGGGCTGAGCGACCCGGTGGAGCTCGACGAGGTCCTCGAGGAGGTGCGGCGAACGGCCGATCCCGCCCGGTTGGTGGGTATGGCGCGCTACGGGATCGCGACGGACTCGGCCCTCGGCGTCACGGTGACCGAGCTCCGCGCCCTCGCGCGGCGGGTGGGCCGCGACCACGCCCTCGCTGCCGCCCTGTGGGACACCGGCGTCCACGAGGCGCGCATCCTCGCGACGATGGTCGACGAGCCCGCACAGGTGACGAAGGCGCAGGCGGAGGCGTGGATCGCGGACGTCGCGTCGTGGGACCTGTGCGACGGCCTGTGCGGCAACCTGCTCGACCGGACGCCGTTCGTGTTCGACATGGCGGTCGCGTGGAGCGCCCGCGACGAGGAGTTCGTGAAGCGTGCCGGATTCGTCCTCATGGCCTCGAGCGCCGTGCACCGCAAGGACGAGCCCGACGAGCGGTTCGAGGCCCTGCTCCCCGCGATCCGGGCGGGCGCGAGCGACGACCGCAACCTCGTGAAGAAGGCGGTCTCGTGGGCGCTCCGTCAGATCGGGAAGCGCAGCCCGGCGCTCCACGCACGGGCGGTGGAGACGGCCGAGCGGATCCGCGCGAGCGGCTCCAGGCCGGCGCGGTGGATCGCCGCCGACGTGCTGCGGGAGCTCGAGAGCGACGCGGTCCTCGAGCGCCTCGGGGTCCGGCGGCGTTAGAGGGGGAGCAGCGCGGGCGCCAGCTCGCGCAGCTGCGGCAGGCACACGTCGTTCTCGTCGTCCGAGACGACCTGCACGCAGACGTGGTCCGCCCCCGCGTCGAGGTGCGCTCGCACGCGCGTCGCGATCCGGTCGGCGTCGCCCCAGGCCACGACGGCATCGATGATCGCGTCGCTGCCCTGGCCGCCGATGTCCGCGTCCGACCACCCCATCCGCTTCAGGTTGTTCGCGTAGTTCGTGGTCTGCAGGTAGTGGACCGCGAACCGCCGCGCCACGTGACGGGCCTCGGACGGATCGCTCTCGAGGACCGCCGTCTGCTCGACGGCCAGCACGGGCTCGGGGCCCAGACGCTTGCGCGCGAACGCGGTGTGCTCGACCGGCACGAAGTACGGGTGGGCGCCCAGCGCCCGCTCCGCGGCGAGCTCGAGCATCCGCGGACCGAGTGCCGCGAGCACCCTCCGCGGCTCGCCGTCGGGCTCGAGGGCCGAGGACGCGGCGCGGTCCATCGCGTCGAGGTAGTCGCGCATCGCGCCCCACGGCCGCTCGTAGCGACCGCCTCGGCGCGAGACCGACGGCGAGTGGCTGACGCCGAGCCCGAGGAGGAACCGTCCGGGGTACGCGTCGGTGAGCATCCGCCACCCGTTCGCCATCGCCACGGGATCGCGGGCCCAGATGTTCGCGATGCCGGTCGCGACCACGGCCCGCTCGGTCGAGCCCAGCAGCCAGCCGGCGTGACTGAACGCCTCACGGCTCGTCACGCTCTCGGGGATCCAGATGGCCGGGTAGCCGAGGGACTCGATCTCGGCGGCCGCCTCACGCTCCTCCGCGGCGGTCTGCGCCTCCAGCGCGAAGCTCCACACCCCCACGCGGCCGAGCGCCGAACGGAGCGCCTCGCGCTCCTCACGCATGCCCGGACCGAGCGGCTCCTCCATCACGAGCGGACACTATCAGAGACGTCGGAGGGGGCCGAAGCCCCCTCCGACGCAACCGTGACGAGACGTTACGGACGCTCGTCGCCCGCGGGAACGGGTTCCGTCTGGGTCTCAGGGACCAGGACGGGCCCCCGCGTCGGCTCCCGGCCCTCGACGTTGACCTTCGGCAGCCACTCGAGCCACGTCGGGAGGTACCAGTTGAGGTCGCCGAGGAGCTTCATGCTCGACGGCACCAGGATCGATCGGACGATCGTCGCATCCAGGAAGACCGCGACCGCGAGGCCCAGGCCCATCTGCTGGAGCGGCACCAGCCTGCCGGCCGCGAACGCGGTGAAGACCGCGACCATGATGATCGCGGCACCGGTGATGATGCCGGCCGTCGTCCGCAGGCCGTAGGCGACTGCCTCGGAGTTGTCCCCGGTCTTGTCGTACTCCTCGCGGATCCGGCTGAGCAGGAACACGTGGTAGTCCATCGACAGGCCGAACAGGATCGAGAACAGCAGCAGCGGGAGCCACGCCTCGATCGACTCGACCTCCTGGAACTGGAACCCGATCGCGTTGAACCCGTCGAGCGCCCAACCGTGGATCGTGTTGAGGAACCCGCTCGACTGCCTCTGGAACACGAGCACGATCGCCCCGTACGCCGCTCCGACCGAGAGCAGGTTCATGAGCACGGCCTTCAGCGGCACGACGAGCGAACGGAACACGACCATCAGCAGGAGGAACGACAGGCCGAGCACGAAGGCGAAGACGATCGGCTGATACGTGTCCGTCTGCGTGAAGAAGTCGGCCATGATCGCCGGGAACCCCCCGACGAGCACCTCCGCATCCGTTCCCGCGAAGATCGGCGGGATGCCCTGGTCGCGGAGCCGGTAGACCGCCTCGGTCGTGGCGTGACCGAACGGATCGCCGACGGGGATCGCGTTCACCACCGCGGCCGTGCCCTCCGGGTTCGGGATCATCCCCACCTGGTCGGCGAACGCGGGATCGGCCGCGATCGCCTGTTCCAGCTCCCGGAGCGCGCCCTGCAGCTCCGGGGAGGACAGGTCGCCGCCGACGTACACCTGCACCGGGTCGCTCCGACCGCCGGCCGCGAACTGCTCGGACAGGATCAGGAACGCCTGCTTCGAGTCGACCTCGTCGGGCAGCGTGGCGGCGCTCGAGGTCGTCCCCTTGTCGATCGTGAAGTACAGGCTGGCGAGCGAGCCCAGGAACACGACGGAGATGACCAGGAACAGAACGGGTCGCGCCATGACCGTCTTCGTCATGCGGTCCCAGAACCCGCCCTTCGGGTCGTGCTCCCCCTCCATCCGGGCGCGCTTAGTGAAGCGCGGCCAGTTCACCCGGTCCTTCAGCAGGCCGAGCAGCGCCGGCAGCAGGGTGAGCGAGGCCATGATCGAGGCGAGGACCACGAGGATCGCCCCGGCCGCCATGCTGCGGAAGATCGTGTTCGGCATGATGAACATGCCGAGGAGCGCCAGGACCACCGTCAGACCGCTGAAGAAGACGGCGCGGCTCGCGGTGGCCCCCGACGCGGCGATCGCGTCGTACGGCTCGAAGCCCTTCTTCCGCTCCTCCCGATACCTCGCGATGATGAACAGCGAGTAGTCGATCCCCACCGCCAGCCCGATCATCGGCGCGATGTTCTGCGTGAAGAGGCTGAAGCTCACGCCGCTCAGCTCCGCGATGAGCGCGATGCCGCCGAGCGCGATCGGGATCGCCATGAACGCCATCGCGAGCGGCAAGAGGGCGGCGATCAGCGCGCCGAAGACCACGAGGAGCACGATCAGCGCGATGAGGACGCCGGTCCGCTCGCTGCTCGCGAGGTCCTCCTCGGCCACGTGGCTGGTGTCGGCGTTCAGCGTGGCCGGGCCGGCGAGGAACGTCTGGAACGCGTCGCCGCCCTGGTCGACCTCGGCCTGCACG
>DAIUEM010000071.1:0-9063 GCA_036845105.1 Actinomycetota bacterium
GAGCTCCTCTCGCGCCTCGCGCGGCTCGACGACCTCCACCGTCGCGCCGAACCCCGCGAGCTCGCCGGCGAGGGCGTGCGCCGACCAGCTCCGGAGCTCGACCTCGACCCGCCCGTCGTGGACCGGCTCCCCGACCGAGACCCGAACGCCGAACGCGGAGCGCAACCACGGCACCGCCTCCGCCCAGACGAGCGCCCTCGCGCGGAAGCCCGCCCGGCGCTCGCCGAGCGTGTCGACGATCTCGTTCCACGTCTCCTCGAGGTCGAAGCCCTCGGGTCGCTCGACCGGGTCCTCGGTGAGCGTGACCGAGCGCACCCGGCTGAGCCGGAACGTCCGCAGCCCCGCGTCGGTGCCGGCGACGAGGTACCAGACCGACGCCTTCGAGACCAGCCCGAGCGGGTGCACGATCCGCTCGCTCTCGGGACGGTCCCGGCCCGCGTAGCGCAGGCGCACCCGGACCCCGTCGACGACGGCCTGCTGAAGGGCGTCCAGGTGCGGCGGCGGCGAGACGCTCGGCCGGTCCCACGTGGTCGGGTCGAGGACCACGGCGGACGCCGCCGCCTCGGCCTCGGCGCGAAACGGCTCGGGAAGAGCCTGCACGAGCTTGCGGAGCGCGGCCTTGACCCTCGGCGTGGCCGAGGCCGAGGGGCCGGCGACGAGGAACAGGGTCCGTGCCTCGGCCGCGGTGAGCCCGCTGAGGTCCGTCCGGGCGCCGCCGACGAGCGACCAGCCACCGTCCCTGCCCGCCCGCGAGTACACGGGAATCCCGGCCATCGCCAGCGCCTCGAGGTCCCGTCGGGCCGTACGCTCCGAGATCTCGAGCTCGGCCGCGAGCTCCGCCGCCGTGACCCGCCCGCGCGCCTGGAGGATCAACAGGGCCGCCACCAACCGGTCCGCTCGCATCGGAAGAGCTTCTCACATGAACTGGCCAGAGGATGGCCAGTTCATCCTGCCATGATGCGTGCTCGTGTTGCCGGGACCGTCGGCGGACGTCTCCCCAGAGGTGAACGACCGTGCACCGCGGTTGAACGCCCCCGGCACGTAGCGAACGAAGGGAGGGGTTCGATGACGAGCTCCGCGATCGAGGCAGAGGGCCTCGTGAAGACGTTCGGCAAGGTCCGGGCGCTCGACGGCATCGACATGGTTGCCCGCGAGGGAACGGTGTTCGGGCTGCTCGGGCCGAACGGGGCCGGCAAGACCACGGCGATCCGCGTGCTCTCGACGCTCCTGCGTCCGGAGAAGGGACGCGCGTCCGTGGGCGGCTACGACGTGATCCACCACCCCGAGCGCGTCCGGCGGCTGATCGGGCTCACCGGGCAGTACGCGGCCGTCGACGAGCTGCTCTCGGGCAAGGAGAACCTGTTCATGATCGGTCGGCTCCTCGGCCTGCGCTCGGCGGACGCGCGGGCGCGCGCGACCGAGCTGCTCGAGGACTTCGACCTCGCCGAAGCCGGGGGCAAGGTCGTGAAGACCTACTCGGGCGGGATGCGGCGGCGCCTGGACCTGGCCGCGAGCCTGGTGGGGCGTCCGCGGTTCCTGTACCTGGACGAGCCGACGACCGGGCTCGACCCGCGGAGCCGGCTCGAGCTGTGGGGGATGATCCGCGGGCTCGTCGCGGGCGGCACCACGGTGCTGCTCACGACGCAGTACCTCGAAGAGGCCGACCGGCTCGCCGACGAGATCGTCGTGATCGACCACGGCCGCGTGATCGCGGCCGGCACGCCTCAGCAGCTGAAGACGCGCGTCGGCGGACAGGTCCTGCAGGCTCGGCCGGCCGACCCGACCGACCTGGCGGCGACCGAGATGGTGCTCGCGGCCTTCGCGAAGGACGGCGAGCTGCCCTACAACGACGGCCAGCAGGTCACCGTCTCGATCGCCGACCGCTCGGCGCTCGGGCAGGCCGTGCGGCGGCTCGACGACGAGGGCATCGCGGTGGACGACCTGTCGCTCCGCCGGCCCAGCCTGGACGAGGTGTTCCTGGCCGTCACCGGGCACGTGGCGCGGGACGAGGAGGAGGAGCTCACCGAGGAGCACGAGCGGGAACGGAGGACCGCATGAGCGCGACGACCACCACCCTGGCACCGATCGGCGGCGCGAACGTCGTGCGGAACACGCTCACGATCGCGCGACGGAACCTGCTGCACATCAAGGCGACGCCCGAGCAGCTGGTCGAGATGTCGATCCAGCCGCTCATGTTCCTCGTGCTGTTCGTCTACGTGTTCGGCGGCGCGATCGAGGGCTCGAGCCGCGAGTACCTGCAGTTCGCCCTGCCGGGCATCCTCGTCCAGTCGGTCGCGTTCCTGCCGTTCACGACCGCCCTCGCGCTGAACATCGACTTCCAGCGCGGCGTCATCGACCGCTTCCGGTCGCTGCCGATCGCCCGGTCCGCGGTGATCGGCGGACGCATCCTGGCCGACGGGGCGCGGATCGTGTGGAGCATCGTGATCATCACGGCGCTGTCGGTCGTGCTCGGCTTCCGCTTCCAGGGCGGCGTCGAGGGCGCGCTCGGCGCGTTCCTGCTCATCACGGCGTTCGGCCTGACGATGTGCTGGCCGATGGCGTTCATCGGGATCACCGCGCGCACGACCGAGTCGGTGAACACGTGGGGGTTCATGATCATCCTGCCGCTCACGTTCGCGAGCTCCGCGTTCGCCGACCCGGCGACGATGCCCGGGTGGCTCCAGGCGTTCGTGAACGCGAACCCCGTGACCGCGATCATCGACGCCGCCCGCGGGCTGATGCTCGGCGGCGAGGTCGCGGGCCCGGTGCTCCGCTCGGTGCTGTGGATGATCGCGATCCAGGCGGTCTTCGCGCCGCTCGCGATCAGCCGCTACCGCCGGAGGGTCTGATCCCAGGGCGGCTCGTCAGGACACGTCGAGCGGCTCGTGCAGAGCCTCGGCGCCGGCCAACCCCCCTCGGCCGGCGCCGCGGTCCTGCATCGGGCGCTCGTACCACCCGACGTCCCGGTACCGCCCGAACTTCCTCCCCTGCTCGGTGAAGGTCCCGACCTGTCGGGTCCCCGTCAGCCCCGCCGGTACCTGGCCACGGCGAGCGGCGCGAACACCACGACGATCGCCGCCGTCCACAGCAGCGAACGCGTGACGTAGTAGCTCGCCGTGTGGCCGAGGAGCGCCTCGGCGGCCGGCCCCTGCGTGAGCGCTCGGACCGCGTCCACCATGTACGTGAGCGGCTGGTGCTCGGCGAACGCCTGCATCCAGCCGGGCATCGACTCGACCGGCACGTAGGCGCTCGAGATGAACGAGAAGGGGAACACCATGAAGGCCATCCCCTGCGCCGCCTCGGCCGAGCCCGAGACCAGCCCGAGCGCGATGAACACCCACAGGAACGCGAAGCCGAACAGGACGCACAGCCCGAACGCGGCCAGCGCCTCGGGGACCGAGCCGTGGATCCGGAAGCCGACCGCGAACCCCGTGGCCGTCATGAGCGCGAGGCTGTAGGTCAGCACGGCGCCGTCGGCGAGCGCCCGCCCGCTCAGGAACGCGCTGCGCGGGATCGGCAGCGACCGGAGCCGATCCACGAATCCCTCCTGGAGGTCGGTGGCCACCGCCGGCGCGGCGTCCATGACGCCGAACAGCACGCCCGTGGTCACGAACCCGGGGACCAGGAAGTCCACGTACCGGATCCCGGGGATCTGGATCGCGCCCCCGAACACGTAGCGGAAGATCAGTAGGAACAGCACGCCCTGGATCGTGCCGAGGACGACGAGCTGCGGTGTCCGCAGGAACTTCCGCACGACCCTGCCCGCGACGAGGAGCGTGCTCGTCACCAGGCCGGCCGACCGATGGCCGGCGGTCGGGTCCAACGTGGATGCGACGGTCGACATGTCGGTCTCCCCTCCCTCAGGCCGCGTCGTCCCGCGACGCGGCATCCGTCTCGTCCTCGAGCGGCGTCCCGGTCAGCCCCAGGAACACCTCGTCGAGCGTCGGCTGACGCAGCGCGACGTCCTCGACCTCGATGCCGGCGGCCTCGACCGAGCGCAGGGCGGCCATGAGGCGTTCGCCCCCCTGCTCGACCCCGACGCTCACGCGGCGCGTGGCCTCGTCGATCTGCACCTCGCCGTGGTCCATGCGCCGCAAGGCGTCCGCGACGGCGCGCATGTCGTCCCGGCGACGGACGTGGACCTCGATCACGTTGCCGCCGACGCGACGCTTCAGTTCGGTCGGCGTCCCTGCCGCGACCGAGCGCCCGTGGTCGACGATCACGATGTGGCTCGCGAGGTTGTCGGCCTCGTCCAGGTACTGGGTCGTGAGCAGCACGTCGGTGCCGCGGTGCACGAGCTCGCGGATCGCGTCCCACAGCTCGATCCGGCTGCGGGGGTCGAGCCCGGTCGTCGGCTCGTCGAGGAGCAGCAGTCGCGGCTCGCCGACCAGGCTCGCGCCGAGGTCGAGCTTGCGACGCATCCCGCCCGAGTACGTCCGCGCGAGACGGTCGGAGGCCTCGGTGAGACCGAGCTGCTCGAGGACGCGGTCGGCGCGCGCCCGGGCGGCCCGGCGGTCCAGACCGAAGAGCCTCGCCACCATCTGGAGGTTCTCGCGGACGGTCATCGCGGGCTCGACGGCCGCGAACTGGCCGGCGAGCGCGATCGCCCGTCGCACGGCCGCCGGGTCGCGCCGCACGTCGCGGCCGCCGACCAGCAGCGAGCCCCCGTCGAGCCGCAGGAGCGTGGCGACCGCGCGCACGAACGTGGTCTTGCCGGCCCCGTTCGGCCCGAGGACCGCCACGACCTGACCGGGCTCGGCCACGAGGTCCAACCCGTCGAGCGCGACCGTCTTGCCGAATCGCTTACGGAGGCCCTCGGCCTCGATCGTCGGTGTCATCCGACTCCTCCCTCCCTCGAGTCTGGAACAGCGTTCCATCGTTGGAACGGCATTCTGTCACGCACGGTTCCGAATTGTCAAACGCTGTTCTAGAACCCGAGCGATGTTCGACTATGGTACGCTGTTGGAGTCGATGGACACCGGGAAGCCCGCCGAGCCCCAGGGCGACGCCCTCGCCGAGATCCCCGACCTCCCCTGGCGCACCCCCGCGAAGGCCGACCACCCGCGGGTCCCGCTCACCAGGGAGGCGGTCGTCGACGCCGCCCTCCGCGTGCTCGACCGCGAGGGGATGGACGGTCTGTCGATGCGCCGGGTCGCCGAGGAGCTCGGGACCGGCGCCGCGTCGCTCTACTGGCACGTGCGGAACAAAGAGCAGCTCCTCCAGCTGCTCTTCGAGCGCGTGACCGAGGAGCTCCAGCTCCCCGAGCCCGACCCGTCCCGGTGGCAGGAGCAGCTCAAGGAGCTCGCCCGCCAGATGCTCGAGGTGATGCGGCGTCACCGGGACGTGGCGCGGGTCTCGCTCGGCAGGATCCCCGCCGGGCCGACCCTGGCCCGGCTGACCGAGTGGATGTTCGCGCTTCTCCAGCCCGTCGGGATCCCCGACCGCGTGATCGCCTACCTCGGCGACTTCATGGGGCTGTACCTCGGGGCGTACGCGTTCGAGGAGAGCCTCGGCGTCGTCTCCCCGACCGGTGAGGAGATGGCGCCGGAGGAGATCGTGCGGTTGCTCCACGAGTACACCCTCGCGCTGCCGGAGGACCGCTTCCCCAGAACACGAGCGGCGGCCGACGTCCTGTTCTCAGGCGCGCCGGCCGAGCGCTTCGAGTTCGCGCTCGACCTGGTCGTCCGGGGTCTCGAGACCTACGCTCCGAAGCCCTGATCGGCGTTCAGTTGCACCTGCAACAGTGGCTCTTGCAAGTCCCGCGATGCTGTAGGCCATCTGACCCTCAACCGATAGGGGAACCCAGGGCTATCCAGTAGGGCAACACCACGGACGTTTCGGGAGGCGCCGTGGTTCTTTGCGAGCACAAGGCCTCCGGGGAGGCCGGGGCGCAAGCCCCCGCGGACCTCGCGAGCCGGCTCGTCGCGACGGGGTCGTCATCGACCTACCGCGGATCGGCGGGTCGCGTGATCGCTCACCAGCGGCCGCGCGACCCGATGACGACCAGCATCCCTAGAACACCGCCGCAGCCGGCGTCTTCCTCCCAGAAGGGAGGACCGTCATGAGACGGCCCAGGACACGCTTCGCGATCGTCTTCGCGATCGCCATGGTGGTCGGGCTCGCCCTCGTTCCCGTCGCCTCCGCGAAGGGACCACCGGGCGGTGGCGGTGGCGGCGGGGGCGGTGGTGGCGGTGGCCACGAGACGACCGTGCCCAACAACCTGTCGGTGCCGACGATCATGATCGGCGGCGGCTTCACCGGCGTCACGTGCGGGGTGGAGCCGACACCGTCGGTCCTGGTGCCGCCCACGGGTACCCCGCTCAGCGGCTACTCGATCGACCCGGCCGCCTTCTACTACGTGCAGGGCATCCACACGTGGCAGGCTCAGTGCTACACGGCCACGGCGGCGACCGCGACGGCCGAGTGGGGTGACAACCTGTCTGGCGACGCGAAGCTGCAGGTCGGCAAGCCGATCCGCGTCGAGCTCGGCCTGTTCGACAGCACAGGCGTCTCCATGAACGGCTACACCGTGGTCAAGCTGGAGCCGGACAAGCTCGACCGGGAATCGGCCTACGGGACCCTCGCCACACCTGACGAGGGCGGCCTGACCTACCACGCCACCGAGACCACCTTCACGAAGGTGCGGGTCTTCGACGCGGGCGCCACGTTCAGCATCATGAACGTCGCCACCGGTGCGTATGTGGTCCAGCCGGGATCCAACCCGACGGCCGAGATCAACGCGGGCGGCGCCGTCGTGTACGGCTACAACCTGCGCGTGACGGCCGTGGGCGCGTACGAGATCACGTTCGCCATCCCGTCGGTCACGATCACCGGGGTCGACGCGGGGACCTATGTCTCGGCCGCGGACGTCCCGGACACGGTCACGCTCGTCATCAACGTGATCGCCGGCGGCGGAGGTGGTGGTGGTCGGCACTAGTCGACGCTGAAGGAACCGTCGAGGGACACGTCACGGTCCCCGCCCTCGCGGGGCGGGGACCGTGACACAACAGGCTCCGAGTCGGACCCGCCGCCAGGGGGCGTCGGCGGGCCCCGAGGGAGGGAGGAGCCATGAAGAAGATCGTGTTGCTGAGCATCAGCCTCGTGCTGATCGCATCGGTCGGGTTCGCGGGAACGGCGCTGGGCGCCTCCAACTCCTACGAGGGCCCGGCCACCCTCGCCACGTCGGGCTCGATCCGCGGGGTCGTCCTGTGCGGCGAAACGGGCACCACCCCCGTGCCGAGGGAGTGGGCCACCGTCTGGATCCAGGGGATGTCGTTCTCCGCTCGGACCGACGACCAGGGACGGTTCCGGATCGACTACGTCCCGCGCGGCAGCTACGTCCTCGGCGTGCAGACGGCAGGGATGCCGATCCGCGGCGAGTTCGACGTCACCGTGCGTGCGCTGAAGGTCATCGACGTCGGTGACCTCGTCGTCCACGGTGGGTGCGGAGCATGTGGCGGCGGCGGCGAGGACGGCGGGTGCACGGACGGCACCTGCGGAGGGTAGTCGGGAGACCGCTCCCGGGTCCTCCCGAGGGATGACGACAGGCCAACGGGCGCCCACTACCCTGGCGCCGTGGAGCACGTCGGGATCTGGGAGCGCCTCCGGCGCGTCGATCACCGCATCTGGGACGCGCTGCTCGCGGTGGTGCTGCTCGCTGGGAGCGTCGCGGCGCTCATGCTCGGCCCGCGGGAGGGTACCCGAGCGTCGACCGCGCTCGGCGTCGCCCTGCTCCTCGTGGCGACGGTGCCGCTCGCGTTGCGCCGCCGCGCCCCCCTGGTCGTCGCCACGATCGCCGTGGCGAGCGACGCCCTCCTCACCTCCCTCGGGTACCAGACGACCGGCGGCTTCGCCGTGGCCATCGCCCTGTACACCGCGGCCGCGTACCGCCCGCGCGAGCAGCTGATCCCCGTCCTCGTGCCGCTCGCGGCCGTCGAGGCCGTGGCCTTCTTCATCGACGACGCGAACTGGGTCGAGGTCCTCCTCGGCGTCACGTTCGCGGCCGGCATCCCGATCGCGATCGGCCGCAACGTCTTCAACCGCCGGGCGCGGATCGTCCGCGACCGCGAGCTCGCCGCCCGCGAGGCGGTAACGGCCGAGCGCGCACGCATCGCTCGAGAGCTGCACGACGTCGTCGCCCACCACATGAGCGTGATGGTGGTGCAGGCGGGAGCGGCTCGGGCGGTCGCCGACACGGACCCGACCGCCGCGGCCGAGGCGCTCCGCCAGATCGAGGGCTCGGGACGAGCGGGCCTGACCGAGATGCGACGCCTACTCGAGATCCTCAAGTCGGACGAGCCGGACGGGACGCGAGCGCCGCAGCCGGGGCTCGACCGGCTGGACGACCTGCTGGACGGGATGCGCGCGACCGGACTCCCCGTCGAGGCGGTCGTCGAGGGATCGCCGCGGCCGCTTCCCCAGGCCGTCGACCTGTCCGCCTATCGGATCGTGCAGGAGGCGCTCACGAACACGCTGAAGCACGCCGGCGAGGCGCACGCGCGCGTCCTGCTGCGGTACCGCCCGGACGCGCTCGAGATCGAGGTCGCCGACGACGGCCGGGGCGCGCTCGAGAGCGACGGCGGAGGGCAGGGGCTGATCGGCATGCGCGAGCGCGTCCAGCTGTTCGGCGGCACGCTCGAGTCCGGGCCGAGACCCGGCGGCGGGTTCGTGGTCCGGGCGCGCCTGTCGCTGCTCGAGGAGACCCCCGCGTGAGCGACGCGACCGAGGGGCCCACGCCGATCCGCGTCCTCGTCGCCGACGACCAGGCGCTCATGCGGACCGGGTTCCGCATGATCCTGGACGCGCAGGACGACATCGAGGTCGTCGGCGAGGCGATCGACGGCGCCGACGCGATCCGGCGGTTCGAGCGGCTCCGCCCCGACGTCGTCGTGATGGACGTGCGGATGCCGACGATGGACGGGATCGAGGCCACCCGCCGGCTGAGCGCGGCCGACCCGTCCGCGCGCGTGCTGATCCTCACCACGTTCGACCTGGACGAGTACGTGTACGAGGCGCTCCGCGCCGGCGCGAGCGGCTTCCTCCTGAAGGACCGGCCGCCCGAGG
>DAIUEM010000072.1:0-8926 GCA_036845105.1 Actinomycetota bacterium
GGCCAGGGCGTAGAGCTGTTCGGCGTCCAGGTGTCCGAGGGCACCCACGATCTCCGCCGGCTCCTGTACTGCGGCGAGTGGATCGAGAGCCACATCCTGCACATCTTCCTGCTGGCCGTTCCCGACTTCCTCGGGATGCACAGCGCGATCGAGATGGCCAAGGACCACCCGGAGCTCGTGAAGAAGGTGCTGGACATCAAGCGGATCGGCAACGACATCATGGAGGTCGTCGGCGGTCGCGAGATCCACCCGGTCTCGCCGCGCGTCGGCGGGTTCTCGCGAGCGGCGCGCAAGCGCGAGCTCGACCCCCTCCTGCCCCGTCTGGAGTGGGCGCTCGAGCAGATGCCCGGGATCGCGGATTTCGTCGCGTCGCTGCCGAGCCCGTCCCTGCCACGCGACGTCGAGCTCGTCTCGATGGTCCATCCGTCCGAGTTCCCGATGAACGAGGGCTCGATGGCCTCGACCAGGGGCAAGCGCTGGGAGTTCTCCGAGTACGAGGCGGTCACGCAGGAGCTCCACGTGGAGCACTCGAACGCCCTGCACTCCCTGATGACGGACACGCAGACGCCGTACCACACGGGCCCCCTCGCCCGGGTGAACCTGAACGCGGACCTGCTCACACCGGTGGCGAAGGACTGCATGGCGCGCGCGGGGCTGACGATCCCCGAGGGCGACCCCTTCTTCTCGATGGCGGCGCGCATCGCGGAGTCGACGCTCGCGATCGAAGAGGCCATCCGGATCATCCGCGGCTACGTCCCGCCCGAGCCGTCGATGGCCGAGGTCGTGCCGAGGGCCGGCCGCGCGATGTGGGTCACGGAGGCCCCGCGGGGCTCGCTCTACCACCGATACGACGTGGCCGAGGACGGGACGATCCTCGAGGCGAAGATCGTCCCGCCGACCTCGCAGAACCTGCGGCACATGGAGGAGGATCTCCGGATGTTCCTGCCGGGGGTGCTCGACCGGCCGGACGAAGAGCTCACGCGGCTGTGCGAGATGGTCGTGCGGAACTACGATCCGTGCATCTCGTGCGCGACGCACTTCCTGAGCCTCGACCTCCAGCGGGTGTGACCCGGGTCCGGGTCGTCGGCGTCGGCAACCCCGAGGCCGGCGACGACGCCGTGGGCCTGCTCGCGGTGCGCTCCGCGCGCGCGGACCTGGAGGCGCTCGGGGCGGAGGTCGTCGAGACCGGTGCCGGTCTCCACGTGGTGGACCTGCTCTCGGGCGCGGCGGCCGTGGTGGTGGTCGACGCGGTCCGAGCCCCGAGGGGCGGGCGCGCTCCGGGGACGATCGTCCGCGCCGAGGCCGGCCCCGAGGGCCTGCCCGCGGAAGTCGGGTCCTCGCTGTCCTCGCACGGGTTCGGCGTGGCCGAGGCGGTTGGGCTCGCCGCCGCCCTCGACGATGCGCCGAGGGTCGTGTTCGTCGGCGTCGAGGTCGCCGACGTCACCGCCGGTCACGGGCTGTCGCCCGCGGTTGCGTCGGTGCTGCCCGAGCTCGCGGCTCGGGTCGTGACCGAGGCACGACTGCTCTCGGCCACCTAGGAGCGCTGCTCCCGACGCCCTAGGGGCGGTCGCCGAGCACCTACGGCCTCCTGGTCGCCGCTCTAGGGTGGCCGCCTCACGCAACCCTGGGCAGGTCCCATGCCTGGGTGGGACGAGAGCCCGATGGCGGGTCGGTTCGGCAGATGGACGCTCTCGGTAGACGAACGTCCGGGGGACGAGCGATGACAACGAAGGATCTGCGGCAGCAGGACCCCGATGTCGGCGCGCCTTCGGAGGGCGAAAGGGCTGGGGTTTCGCGGCGTTCGTTCCTTCGGGCCGCAACGGTGGCGGCGGGAACCACGGCGATCCTGTCCCAGACCGCCACCTCCGCCGGAGCCAGCGAGCTGGTGCCCGAGGACGACCTCGAGGAGCTCGCCCGGAAGCACGCCGACGATCCGGGGATGCTGATCGACATCACGAAGTGCGTCGGGTGCGGCAAGTGCGTGCGCGCCTGCAAGCTCAACAACGATCTGGGATGGCGAGCGGACCAGCCCGCCACCGGCGCGGAAGCGGAGCTCGCGTCGAGCAACTGGACCGTGGTACGCGCAGAGCCCGTCGAGACGGTCGAGGAATCGCGGCTCGGACCGCGGCGGAGGGCGGGCCGGCGGTACGTGAAGTTCCAGTGCCTGCACTGCTTGGAGCCGGCGTGCGCCTCGGCGTGCTTCGTCGCGGCGCTGCGCAAGACCGAGGAAGGGGCCGTCGTGTACGACGGCAACCGCTGCGTCGGTTGCCGGTACTGCCTCCTGGCGTGTCCGTTCGGCGTGCCCACCTTCGAGTGGGACGAGACGTTCGGCCGCGTCCAGAAGTGCGACCTCTGCGCCGACCGCACCTCGCAGGGTGAGCCGACCGCCTGCGCCGAGGCCTGCCCCCAGGGCGCGATCACGTTCGGGCGGCGCGGCGACCTCCTCGAGGAGGCGAACCGCCGGATCGCCTCGGACGACGACTACGTTCCCCACGTCTACGGGGAGACGGAGGCGGGCGGCACGTCGGTCCTGTACCTGTCGGACGTCCCGTTCGAGGAGCTCGGCTTCCGCACGGGGGTCGCGGTCGACCCGCTCCCGACCTACACGTGGGAGGTCACGAGGATCCTGCCGCCGTTCGCGGCGGGCTTCAGCGTCACGATCCTGGCGCTGTGGGCTCGGCGCCAGAAGATCCTGCGCGAGCGTGCGGAGGCGGAGGGCACGAGCCAGGAGGAGGTCGGCTCATGAGGCCGCGCGCGCTCCCCTACTCGCCGGACCGCGGCAGGTGGAGGTTCGCGATCACGCCGTTCCGCGTCGTGCTGCTCCTCATCGTCGCGGTCACCCTGGCGCTCCTCGGCTACCGCTTCGTCGCCGGGCTCGGCGCGGTCACGAACCTGTCCGACAAGTGGCCGTGGTCGTTCTGGACGTGGTGGAAGCTGAGCGCCGTCTCGCTGGCCGGCGCCGGGTACTTCACGATGTTCATGATCTACTTCCTCGGCCGCGAGCGGTACCGGGCCGTCGAGCGCGGGGCGTTCATCGTCTCGATGCTCGGATACCTGATGCTGTGCGCGGCGCTGATCATCGACCTCGGCCAGTGGTACAACGCCTACCGACCGCTCTACCAGTGGGGCTACCACTCGGTGATGTTCGAGCTGTTCTGGTGCGTCGGCTCGTACACGGTCGTCCAGGTCGTCGAGTTCTTCGTGATCTTCGAGGAGCGCGTGCCGTGGAAGCCGCTGAACAAGGTGCTCCACAAGATCCACGCGCCGCTGCTGCTCCTCGCGTGCTTCCTGCCGATCTTCCACCAGTCGGCCCTCGTGTCGCTGTACGTGATCACGAAGGGGCGGCTGGATCCGCTTTGGTGGTCGCAGCTGCTGCCGGTCTACGCGGTCGCGACCTTCGTCTACATCGGTCCCCCGGTCATCCTGCTCGAGAACGTCATCGCCAACCGGACGTACGGACGGCCGGTCCACATGCGGAACATCGCCGACATGCTGCCCGTGACGGCGTTCATGATGTTCGTGTACCTCGTCACGCGGATCGTGGACTACGGGGTCCGAGGCGTGTTCGACGAGCTCGTGAGCGGCTCGCTGTACGGCAACCTCGCCCTGATCGAGCTCGGGATCGGCGTCGCGCTGCCGATGGTCATGTTCGCGAACCGCGACCTGAGGATGTCGAAGCACGCGATGGTCGCGGCTTCGCTGCTGGCGATCTTCGGCACCTGGAGCTTCCGGTTCAACGTCACGATGACCGGCCTCGTCGAGTCGATCGGGGTCGGGTGGTACGTGCCGAGCCTGATGGAGACCGTGATCGCGCTCGGGCTGGGCGCGGCCGTGTGCGTCGCCTACCTGTTCATCGTGGAGAACTTCCCGATCTACACGGAGACGGACGTCGCGGCGTGCGAGGCCGCCATGGCCGAGGCGAAGGCGAAGGAGCTGGCGGCCCGGCCGCGGCCCCGGATGGCGGTCCTGCCGGCCGACGAGGTCCGCGAGCTCGAGCGAGCCGGACGGCACTAGGGTCGGGGGCCGACCGGTCCGTCCTCGGCCGCCGAGCGTTGGACTAGGGTGACGTCGGCATGGTCGACACTAGGCCCGCCGTCAGTGCCGCCATGGGCGCGAACCTCGTCGGCATCGTCATCCTCGGCGTGGACGGCGGCCGAGGCGACGCCCGCGTCGGTGCGCGCGTCGTCGAGCTGGCCCGCGGGCGCGTGCCCGACAGCGTGCGGCTCCTCTCGTCGGCCGAGCTCGACCGCGACTTCTCCGAGCTGGACGGCGCGACCCATGTGCTCGTGATCGACGCGGTGGACGTCGGGCGGGCGCCCGGATCGGTCGTCCGGTTCGACGCCGACATGCTCAGCCCTTGCATCGCCCAGGTGACGTTCCGCGACCTGGACATCGTCCACCACTTGGTGCTCGCCGGCCAGCACGCCGATGCCCCTGAGGAGATCGCGCTGCTCGGCGTCCAGTCCGTGATGATGGACGGATCGGCGCTGTCCCCGGAGGTCGAGGCCGCCGTGCCGACGCTGGTCGACGAGGCGACCGCCATCGTGAACGGCTGGCTGGGTGCCGACGCGCCGCCCGCCGGCACCCGTTCGGCATCGCCGGACTGCTGAACAGGGGGCCGGCCATCCGCTCTCGACCCTAGGTGGGCTCCCGCTCCCGGCAGGGCCGGGAGACCCTGCACGGCCCGCCGCCGACGGGGCAGCCTGACGTGGGGGACGATCCAGTTCCTCCCCTTCGTCGCGAGGAGGCGTCCGTGGACGGATGGGCTGCGGTGCCGGCCCGGTCGGGGACGACGATCACCCGCCGGGCGTTCCTGCGGTTCTGCTCGCTCATGGCGGGGGTGCTCGCGCTCCCCCCGCGATACGCCTCCGAGATCGCGCGCGCGCTCGAGGCAGCGGCGGCGAGCGCCGAGCGGCCGACCGTGATCTGGCTCGAGTTCCAGGACTGCGCCGGCGACACGGAGTCCTTCCTGAGGACGAGCCACCCGACGGCCGCAGACTTCTTGTTCGTTGCGATCTCGCTCGACTACCACGAGGTCCTCATGGCGCCGGGTGGGGAGCTGGCCGAGCTCTCGCTGCGGGAGGCGATGGAGCGAGCTCCGTACCTCGTCATCGTGGAGGGATCGATCCCGACCGCCGACCGCGGCGTGTACTGCACCGTCGCCGGGCGGACGGCCGTGGACGAGCTCACTGACGTCGCGAAGGGCGCCGCAGCGATCCTCGCGGTCGGCACGTGCGCGGCCTTCGGCGGTCTGGCCGCGGCGGCCCCGAACCCGACGGGAGCCGTCGGCGTGCGCGAGGTCGTCACCGACCGGCCGGTCGCGAACCTTCCCGGTTGCTCGGTGAACGCCGTGAACCTGGCCGCGACCCTCGTCCACTACCTGACGTTCGGAGAGCTGCCTGCTCTGGACGACCAGGGACGCCCGCTGTTCGCCTACGGCCACCTGGTGCACGAGGAGTGCCCCCGCCGGGGGCACTTCGACGCGGGGCGCTTCGTTCGCGAGTGGGGGGACGAGGGTCACCGATCAGGTTGGTGCCTGTACCGGATGGGATGCAAGGGACCCGCCGCGCACAGCAACTGTCCGCTCGTTGGCTGGAACGACAACACGTCGTGGCCGGTCGCGGCCGGCCACCCCTGTCTCGCGTGCACCGAGCCCGGGTTCTGGGACTCGTCGACACCCTTCTACCGGTCGATGGGCGAGGTCGCCCCTGCCCCAGCGCGCGAGCGTGAGGGACTGGGGCTCGGCGTGGCCCTCGGCGTCGGGGGGGCCGCCGTGGCGGCCGGCGTCGGCGCCGCGGCGCTCGTCCATCAGCGCCGGCGGGAGCGCCCGACGCCGGCGCGATCCTTGCAGGAGGGAGGCGCATCGTGACCCGGGTCGTGATCGACCCGGTGACCAGGATCGAGGGTCACCTGCGGGTCGAGGCAGAGGTCGACGACGGTCGCGTTCGCGAGGCTTGGGCGTCCGGCACGATGTTCCGCGGGATCGAGCAGATCCTGCAGGGCCGGGATCCGCGGGATGCGTGGGTGTTCACCCAGCGCATCTGCAACGTGTGCACGGCCGCGCACGGCATCGCGTCCGTGCGGGCCGTGGAGGACGCGCTCGGCATCACGCCGCCGCCGCTGGCCGTGATCGTCCGGAACCTGATCGCCGCCTTCCAGTACATGCACGACCACGTCGTCACGTTCTTCCACCTCCGGGCGATCGCGGACTGGATGGACGTCACGCGCATCCCGGAGGCCGATCCCATGGAGGCGGTCCGGATCGCGCAGCGGATCTCGGACTGGCCGGGGAACTCCGCGGCGGCGTTCCGGACGGCGCAGGAACGGATCTCGGCGTTCATCCGGAGCGGCCTCCTCGGTCCGCTGGCGAACGGGTACTGGGGACATCCGGGGTACACGCTCTCGCCCGAGATGGACCTGATGCTCGCCGCCCACTACCTCGAGGCGCTCGACTGGCAGCGCGAGGTCGCGAAGGCCCACGCGGTCCTCGGCGGCAAGAGCCCGGTGCTCCAGACGTTCCTCGTGGGCGGGACCGCCACGCCCGTCGACGTTGACAGCTCCGCGGCGCTCAACGTGGACCGGCTGACCCTCCTGCGCGAGCTCGCCGGGACTGCGAAGTCGTTCATCGACGCCGTGTACCTGGCGGACCACCTGGCGATCACCACCGGCTACGCGGAGCTGCATCGGATGGGGGAGCGCACCGGCAACGTCCTGGTCTACGGCGACTTCCCGCTAGACCCGAGCGGCGACCCGGGCAGCTTCGCCCTGCCGGCCGGGGTGATCGTGGATCGCGACCTGGAGCACGTGCTGCCCGTGGATCAGGAGCGGATCACCGAGGAGGTCACCCGTTCCTGGTACCAGGACGACCCCGCCGGTCCGCTCCACCCGTGGGAGGGAACAACCGAGCCCGCCTACACGGGGCCGACCCCGCCGTACGACCGCCTGGACACGCAGGGCGCCTACTCGTGGGTGAAGGCGCCTCGCTACGACGGCAGGCCGATGGAGGTGGGTCCGCTCGCCCGGGTGCTCGTCGCCTATGCCGCGGGCGTTCCGCGGGTGCGCCGGCTCACCGACGAGGTTCTCGATCGGATGGGGCTGCGGGTGGACGCCCTCTGGTCGTCGCTCGGTCGGCGGGTGGCGCGGCTGGTCGAGACGACCTACCTGGCCGAGCTCACCTTCACGTGGCTCGACCAGCTCGAGGAGGCGATGCGTTCGGGCGACCAGCGGATCCACGCGGGGAGGTGGGACCCCTCGACGTGGCCAGCCGAGGCGCGAGGCGTTGGCTTCCACGAGGCGCCGCGCGGCGCGCTCGGGCACTGGGTGAGGATCCGCGACGGGCGGATCGAGCGCTACCAGTGCGTGGTGCCGACCACCTGGAACGTTTCGCCGCGGGACGCCTCCGGCACGCCCGGCCCGCTCGAGGCGGCGCTCGTGGGCACGCCGGTGGCCGACCCCACCCGTCCGCTCGAGATCATGCGGTTGGTCCACACCTTCGACCCCTGCATGGCGTGCGCCGTCCACGTCTACGACGGCAGGGGCGACCCGCTCGGCAACCTCGTCGAGCCCGTGTAGGGGATCAGGAGATGCTCGGCCGCAGGCGGTTCCTGAAGACGGCGGCGCTCGGCGTCAGCGCCCTCGCCGTGGACGCCGCCGCTCCGGCCCGGGCGGCCGTCTCGATGCCCGAGGAGCTGGGACGACAGCACGCCGGGGATCCGGCCGTGCTGGTCGACCTCACGCGCTGCGTCGGATGCGGCTCGTGCGTCGCCGCGTGCAAGATCGAGCACGATCTCCCGTGGCGGGACGACCAGCCGGCGCTCGGCCGGGAGGCCGCACTCGCGTCCTCGAACCTCAGCGTGGTGCGGACCGCGACGGCCGAGGGTCGGACGCGCTCCGTGAAGATGCAGTGCATGCACTGCCTCGATCCCGCGTGCGCCTCCGCGTGCTTCGTTCGTGCGCTGGAGAAGACCGACGAGGGTCCCATCGTCTACAACGGCGACCGGTGCGTCGGATGTCGCTACTGTCTGGTCGCGTGCCCGTTCGGCGTGCCCACGTTCGAGTGGGACGAGACGTTCGGCCGCGTCCAGAAGTGCGACCTGTGCTGGTCGAGGACCTCCGCCGGTCGGCCGGCCGCCTGCACCAGCGCGTGCCCGACGGGCGCGGCCACGTTCGGGTTTCGCGGCGAGCTGTTGGCTGAGGCCTGGCGACGGATCGACGCCGACGATCGCTACGTGCGGCACGTCTACGGAGAGACCGAGGTCGGCGGCACGTCCTGGATGTACGTCTCGGACGTCCCGTTCGAGGCGCTGGGATTCGCGACCGACCTGCCCGACGAGCCGCTGCCCGACTACACGTGGGAGATCACGCGCCTGATCCCGCCGGTGGCCGTCGGGCTCGGCGCCGCGCTCATCACGTTGTGGCGCAGGCGGATGCGGGTGCTTGCCGAGCGGGAGGGGGGCGGCGAGCCGTGAGCGTGCCCACGACCTCGGTCCGGCCGGTGCGCGCGCGGTGGGGGCTGCGGATGACGCCGTTCCGCATCATCCTGCTCGCCGTGGCCGGTCTCACCGTGGGCATCGTCGCCTACCGGCTGATCGTGGGGCTGGGGGCGCCGACGAACCTTACGGACCGCTGGCCGTGGGCGCTGTGGACGTGGTGGAAGCTGACCGGTGTCGCGCTCGCCGGAGCCGGGTACTCGACGGCGGTGGTCGTGCACTTCCTCGGCCGCAACCGCTGGCGAGATGTCGAGCGCGGCGCGTTCCTGACGTCGCTCCTCGGCTACCTGATGGTGTGCGCGGCGCTCATCCTGGACCTGGGGCAGTGGTACAACGCGTGGCGCCCGCTCGTGCACTGGGGCTACCACTCGGTGATGTTCGAGCTCTACTGGTGCATCGGTGGGTACACGGTCGTGCAGCTCGTCGAGTTCCTCTAC
>DAIUEM010000073.1:0-8503 GCA_036845105.1 Actinomycetota bacterium
AGCCGATCGCGCGCGACTTCGGCGTCCCGATCGTGGTCACGGGGTTCGAGCCCGTGGACCTGCTCGAGGGCATCCGGATGGCGGTCGCGCAGCTCGAGAAGGGCCGCGCCGAGGTCGAGAACCAGTACGTCCGCGCGGTCGTGCGTGACGGGAACGCCGCGGCCCGCGCCGTCGTGGCCGAGGTGTTCGAGCCGTGCGACCGCGCCTGGCGCGGGATCGGCGTGATCCCGAACAGCGGCCTCCGTCTGCGCGAGGCCTACCGCGCGCATGACGCCGAGCTCCGCTTCCCGCACGAGGGCACGCCCGCGAGCGAGTCCGAGGTCTGCATCGCCGGCGAGGTGCTGCGCGGGCGACGGAAGCCGCACGAGTGCCCGGCGTTCAGCACGCTGTGCACGCCGGAGTCGCCGCTCGGCGCGCCGATGGTCTCGAGCGAGGGCGCGTGCGCCGCCTACTTCCTGGCGGGTCGACGCCGCGAGGAGGTCTCGGCATGAGCGGGGCGGCCGGCGAGCGCGCGACCGACTTCGTCCTGCGGTGCCCCGTGCCGTTGCCGCCGGGCGCGACGGTGCTGCTCGGGCACGGGAGCGGCGGCAAGCTCACGCAGGGTTTGATCCGTGACGTGTTCGTGCCGATCCTGGCGGACGCGGGCTCCGAGCTGGCGCGCCTCGGCGACGCCGCCGTGGTCGAGGCCGGCGGCCAGCGCCTCGCGTTCACGACGGACGCGTTCGTCGTCACGCCGGCGTTCTTCCCGGGTTCGAACATCGGCGAGCTTGCCGTGAACGGGACCGTGAACGACCTCGCGATGATGGGGGCGACGCCGCTGTTCCTGTCGGCCGCGCTCATCCTCGAGGAGGGGCTGCCGCTCGAGGACCTCGGGCTCGTGGTGACCGCGATGGCGCGCGCCTGCGAACGCGCCGGGGTCGCGCTCGTGACCGGCGACACGAAGGTGGTCGAGCGCGGCAGCGCCGACGGCCTGTTCGTGATCACGTCCGGGGTCGGGCTCGTCCCCGAGGGGGTCCAGATCGGACCCGAGCGCGCCCGCCCTGGTGACCGGATCCTCGTGAGCGGCCCGGTCGCGTCGCACGGCGTCGCCGTCATGTCGCGGCGGGCCGGCATCGGGTTCGAGGGCGCGCTCGCGAGCGACACGCAGCCGCTCACCGATCTCGTGCGCGCGATGATGGCGGCCGGCGACGTGCGCGTCCTGCGCGACGCGACGCGCGGTGGCCTCGCGAGCGTCCTGAACGAGCTGGCCGAGGCGTCCGGCGTGTCGATGCTCGCCGACGAGGCCGCGATCCCGGTCCTGCCGCCCGTCCGGGCCGCGTGCGAGATGCTCGGCCTCGACCCGCTCTACGTCGCGAACGAGGGCGTCTGCGTCGCGATCGTCGCGGCGGACGACGCCGAGGCGGCGCTCGCGGCCGCGCGCGCGACGCCCGCGGGCTCGGACGCGGCGCTCGTCGGCGAGGTGGTCGAGGGGCCGCCGAGGGTCGGCCTGCGGACCGGGCTCGGGACGACGCGGCCGCTCATCATGCTCGCGGGCGACCAGCTCCCGCGGATCTGCTGACGAGGCCGGGTCGCCGGTCGGACGCTCGGAACGCTGTTCAGGAGGCTGCGGAGGATCCCGCCCAGTCCGTCCTCGGGCCGCGGCGCTTGCGACCCTCGGCCTCGCGGGGGGTCGGCTGGGCGAGCTCGGCCGGGGTCGGTCTGCGGAACGCCGCGCACGGGCACTCGGCGTACAGGCACCGACGGACGTCGCGGTCGCTGTGGATGAACTCGGAGTGCCTGCACTCGGCACAGGCGACGTACAGGGTGAGCCCGGTCCGGTTGGTCGCTTCGTCCACGTACGCCTGGGTCTTCATCCTCACCTCTACGAGAAACGCCGTAGTCCCTCCTAGGTTCGGACACATGGGGGAGCCGCACATCCGTCGAAAGGAGGGGAAGTCTCGGCCGAATGGCCAGAAACGGCCACCGGGCCGTCGGCGCGGGCATGTTTCCGCGGTCGCCCACGGGGAACCATGTACGTGGGGCAGGCAGCCGCACGCGCCCCGGAAGGAGGAACGAACCCATGACCGACGAGACGATGCGTGACGACCTGAACGACGCCGACCTCCGGAACGCCGAGGTCATCGACGACGAGGTCGTCGTCGTACGCGAGTCGCGTGCCCGTGTGGACCGCCGGGACATGCTCGAGGGTGTGGTGCCCGACGCCACGGACGAGCCGCACTCGACGCCGCGACCGAACTTCGCGCGCGGGCAGGAGGACGACCCGACGAACCTGGAGCGTTTCGTGGAGGATCGCTTCAGCCGCGGGCAGGAGGAGGACCCGACGCTGCACGAGCAGGTCCACGAGGGCGACTTCGGGACCGGGCAGGCGCCGACCCCCCGCCACCCGGAGGTCGAGCTCCACGGGCGCTTCGCGCGGGGCCAGCAGCTGAACGACGAGGGCAATCCGAACGAGGGCTGACCCCGGCGAGCATCAACCGACGGGCGGGCGGCTCCGGTCGCCCGCCCGTTCGCGTGCGCGGTGACGGACACGATGTCAGGTTGTCCCGCGCGGATCCGGGAGGGTAGCGTGCGGGTGCCCGACGCGAGGAGCCGTCCGCATGAGCGACCCGCCCGACTTCCGGATCGAGAACAGCGAGCTGCGCGGCGAGGACGAGTTCCACGAGTTCTCGAACGCCGACCTCCCCTACTACTCGGACTGGCACGGCTCGTTCGACAAGCTCCCGTGGGCGACGGACGACGAGGCGCTCCGGGACGAGGCTCCCGACGTCGCGATCGTCGGCGCGCCGTTCGACGAGGGCGTGTCGTCCAGACCCGGCGCTCGGTTCGCCCCCCGCGCGATCCGGATGGCGCCCACGTCGCACGGGAGCGAAGATGCCTGGTCGATCCAGCTCGACGTCGAGCCCTACGCGCGGATCAAGGCGGTGGACGCCGGCGACGCCCCGATCGCCCCGACGCGGTTCGAGCGCGCCCTGCGGGTGATCCACGAGAAGGTCTTCCGCGTGGCGAGCGCCGGAGCGATCCCCATCGTGCTCGGGGGCGACCACTCGATCTCGTTCCCAAGCGTGGCCGCGGTCGCCAGGCACACGTGGCCTCGGAAGGTTGGGGTCGTCCACTTCGACGCGCACGCCGACACGGGGGCGGACCAGTGGGGGAACCTGTACGCGCACGGCGAGCCGATGCGCCGCCTGATCGAGGAGGGTTGGGTCGCCGGTCCGAACTTCGTCCAGACCGGTCTTCGTGGGTACTGGCCCGACGTCGACACGTTCGCGTGGATGCGCGAGCAGGGCATGCGGTGGCACACGATGGTCGAGATCGAGGAGCGCGGCGCCGAGGCCGTCGTGAACGACGCGATCGCCGAAGCGCTCGATGGCCCCGACTGCATCTACCTGAGCGTCGACATCGACGTCGTGGACCCCGGGAGCGCCCCAGGCACCGGCACCCCGGAGCCCGGTGGCCTCCTGCCGCGCGAGCTGCTCCGCGCCGTCCGCCAGGTCGCGACGGCGGTCGACCTGGTCGGCATGGACGTCGTCGAGGTGAGCCCGCCGTACGACCAGAGCGAGGTCACGGCGATGCTCGCGCACCGCCTCGTGTTGGAGGCGATCTCCTCGCTCGCGGCGAAGCGCCCGTCGGGGTAGCCTCCGCTCCGACGCTCGAGGAGGGGAGGATCCATGTTCAGGTCGTTGCGCACGCGCAGGCTCGTCGCAGGGCTGGCCGGGTCGGCGCTGTTCGCCGCCGGAGCCGTGACGGCCTCGACGCTCGGCCGGGCGGCGGTGGGCGACACCGCGTCGCCGGTCGCGCTCCCGGCGTTCAGCAAGGTCGTGTACCTCAGCCACGTGAACGACCCGAGGGACACCCCGCTGTTCCCCGGCGACCCGCGGTTCACGATCGAGACCGTGTTCACCGTCGCCGACGACGGCTTCTACCTCGAGCGGGTCAAGGAGGGCATGCACACCGGCACGCACTACAGCGCGCCGTGCCACTTCCATCGGAAGGCCGCGTGCATGGACGACCTGAAGCCCGCCGACCTCGTGCTGCCGGCCGTCGTGATCGACGTCCGCGCCGAGGTGGCGGCCGACCCCGATCACGTGGTGCGGACGGCCGACCTGGAGGCGTGGGAGTCCCAGCACGGCGAGATGCCCGAGGGCGCGGCGGTGCTCCTGCTCACCGGGTGCGACTCCTGGTGGGCATACGGCGACGAGGACGGTGAGCCGAACTACTACAACTGTGGCAGCGGCCGGCGCGGCGACCACCAGCCCGGGTTCTCGCGCAAAGCCGTGAGGTGGCTGATCGAGACCGGCGTCCTCGGCCCGCGCGGGGCGCTCGGATCGGACACGTTCGGGCCCGATCCGTCCTCGGACGGCATGTACGTCCCGTCGGCGCTCACGCTTCGACGCCACCGGGTGACGATCGAGAACCTGACGAACCTGGACGCCATGCCGCCGACCGGCGGGTGGATCGTGCTCGGGAGCCCGCGGAACCCGTACGGCTCGGGCGCTCCGGGGACGGTGTTCGGGCTGATCCCGTAGCGTCGGCGCGGCGGAGGGAGCGGAGTCGCGTACCCTGGCTCCGTGACCGATCGCGCGCGGTTCGAGGAGCTCGTGGCGGAGGCGCTCGACGCCCTCCCGGCGTGGGTGCTCGAGCGCATCTCGAACGTCGAGGTCATCGTCGAGGAGCGGCCGCCGCGAGACGAGCCGTACCTGCTCGGTCGGTACCACGGGATCCCTCTCACCGAGCGCCGGGACTGGTCCTACGCCGGGGTGCTGCCGGACACGATCACGCTCTACCGCCGGACGATCGAGCGGGAGGCGCGGGGGGACGAGGCGCGCCTGCGCGAGGTGGTGATCCACACGGTCGAGCACGAGGTGGCCCACCACTTCGGCATCTCGGACGACCGGCTCCGGGAGCTCGGCGCCTACTGACGGCGATGGACGTCGTGCTCGACGAGCGGATGATGACCCTCGCGCTCGAGGACGCCCGCGACGCCGCCTCCGGCGGCGACGTGCCCGTCGGCGCGGTGGTCGCGCGGGGCGACGAGGTCCTCGGGCGAGCGGGCAACGCTCGCGAGCGCGAGCAGGACCCCACCGCGCACGCCGAGATCCTCGCGCTTCGCTCGGCCGCGCACACCGCCGGCAGCTGGCACCTCGAGGGCTGCACGATGTACGTGACGCTCGAGCCGTGCGCGATGTGCGCCGGCGCGCTCGTGCTCTCTCGGATCGACCGACTCGTGTTCGGCGCCGCCGACCCGAAGGCCGGGTTCGTCGGCTCGCTCGGCGACCTGGTCCGGGACCCTCGGCTGAACCACGCGCTCGAGGTCACCTCCGGCGTCCTCGCCGAGGACTGCGGGGACCTGCTCCGCGACTTCTTCCGCAACCGCCGCTGACCCTCCCGCGCGCCGGTCCCCGGAGGGACCGAACCGGTCCTGGGCACGGTCCTACGTTCGGACATGCGGCGGCTCGTGCTCGCTCTCGTCGTGCTCGCCGCCTGCGCCGGACCGCCCGCGAGCTCCACCCACGGCGCTCCGACCGGTGGCGCCGACGAGCGCGTCCGCGGCGGGACCGCCCGCCTGCTGTTCGCGGGCGACGTGATGCTCGGCCGCGGGGTCGCCGCGCTCGATCCCGCCGGGCTGTTCGAGGGGGTCCGGCACGTCGTCTCGTCGGCCGACCTGGCCGTGGCGAACCTCGAGTCGCCGCTCACCGAGCGCCCGCACCTCCCCTCGGCGGGTCCGAACGCGCTCGAGGCCGTCCCCGGGTCGGCCTCGCTGCTCCGCGACGCCGGGTTCGACGCGATGGGGGTCGCGAACAACCACGCCGGGGACGCCGGCCCCGGAACCGTGGCCGACACGGTGGAGGCGCTCCGAGCGGCGGGGTTGGCGGCGCTCGGGAGCGGGTCGAGCGCGGCCGAGGCGCTCTCGGCTCGGATCGTCGTCGCCGACGGCCTCCGCGTGGCGCTCCTGGCGATCGACACCAGCGGGACCGGTCCACGCCCCGATGGCTCGGGTTCGCTCGGGGTCGCCGGATGGGACGAGGAGCTCGTGCGATCGGCGGTCCAGCAGGCAGGCCGCGTCGCCGACGTGGTGACGGTCGGCATCCACGGCGGTCTCGAGTACGTCCCGACCACCGATCCCCGGCAGATGCGCCTGGCACGGCTCCTCGCGTCGTGGGGCGCCGATGTCGTCTGGGGTCACGGCCCCCACGTGGTCCAGCCGGTGCGTGTCCTCGACCCGGACGGCGACGGGCGACCCACGCTCGTGGCGACCAGCCTCGGGAACCTGCTGTTCGACCAGCACGCACCCCGCACGCGGCGCGGTGCGCTGCTCGAGGTCCTCGCGGGCGTCGACGGCGTGCGCGCGTTCCGCATCGGCACGGCCGAGCACCCGGACGGCCCCGTCGCGTTCCGAGCCTGGCGTCCGCCGCGCGGCGACGCATCGGCGCTCGAGGGCGCGTGGTGGACGCTCGCGCGGTCGGTCGTACCCGCGCGGATCCGCCGTCCTGGGGTCCCCGCCAGGTTCGAAGGCGACGTCGTGGACGCGGCGCTCGGCGACGTCGACGGTGACGGCCGCCGCGACCTGATCGTCGCGTTCCGCCGTCCCTTCCGGAGGACCCAGATGAACGTGCTGTTCCCTCGGACGTCCCTCGTCGATGCGCTGGGCAGGACCGCCCACGTCGGCATGTACCGGCCGGGTGACCTGCGGCCGCGGTGGGTGGCGGGTACGTTGCTCCAACCGGTCGTCGCGCTCACCCCGTGCGATGGTCTTCTCGCCGTCGCCTACTCGGCCCTCGACCGTTCCGCCGTCGTCGCCACGAGCGCGTGGCGATGGGGCGGGTTCGGCTTCGTCCCGCTGCCCGAGCTGAGCGGCTCGGGCCTCCCCGCGTGCGCCGATGTCGATGACGACGGCGCCCTCGACCCGATCGTGCTGGAAAGGAGCCCGCGATGATCCGTCGAGCGATCCTCATCCTGTCCGTCTTCACCGTGGTGGCGGCAGCGTGCACCTCGGACGAGGGCGAGACGTCGAGCCCGACGCCGTCCTCACCGTCCGTCGCACCCGCGCCGAGCGCCACGGCCTCGCCGCCGGTGCAGGCCCTCACGATCCCGGGCGCGCTGGTCCTGTTCGCCGAGATGACCGACGTGCCACTGCTCGGCCCGGACGCCGAGCCGTACGCGGGGCCCCGGACGCCGCACTCGGTGAAGGACGTGTCGATGTCTCCGCAGGTCCAGGAGATCCTCTCGGACGAGCGGGTGCGACGCGCGCTCGAGGACGACGGTTTCGTCGTGGTGCCCGAGGAGTACCTCCTCCTGCACTTCGCGTACCAGAACAACGTGTACGACGGGTGGCCGGTCTTCGTGACCACGGACGCCGCGTACCACGTGTGGCACCTCGCCTTCGACAAGGTGCTCCGGAGCCTGGAGCAGGAGGTCCTGCTCCAGGAGCTCGAGACGCTCGTGGCGGGCCTCCTGCAGGCCGCCCACGCGCAGGCGCAGCAGACCCGCGGCACCGACGTCGAGGGCGTGGCCTCGCGCGTGGAGCAGCTCTTCCAGGTCGCGGCCGCCGAGCTGGGTCAGCCCGTGACACTCGGCCCCCTCGCCCGCCGCGAGAAGGCGTTGATCGACGCGCACAGCGAGTCGACCGACTCGCCGCTGGTCGGCGGCAAGATCGACTACTCGCTGTTCACGCCGCGAGGGCACTACACGCGCAACGCGGATCTCACGCGGTACTTCATCGCGATGTCGGTGCTCGGCAACCTCGCGTTCTGCCTGCCCGGATCGAGCGAATGTCCGGGACTCGAGCCGACGCGCATGGCCATCCTGGCATCGCGGGTGCTCACCGCGGAGGAGGAGCTCCTGCAGCTCTGGCGTCTCATCTACGAGCCGACGGCGTTCCTGGTCGGCCTGGCGGACGACTACACGCCGGCCGAGGTCCGAGACGCCGCCCGCGACGTCGCTCCGAAGGGTCTCCGCGACCCCGAGGCGTTCGGCGACGACGCCCTGGTCGAGGACGTCGTGGCCGCTCTGACCCAGATCCGACCGATCCGGATCAACCCGGAGCGCGGGTCGATCCGGCTCATGGGGGCTCGGTTCGTGCTCGACGCGTTCATCCTGGATCAGCTGATCTGGCCCAACGTCGGCACGGAGGGGCACGAGCGGTCGCTGCCGTCGGCGCTCGACGTGGCCGCGGCGTTCGGATCCGACTTCGCGTACGGCGTGCTCGACGACATGGGGGAGACGACGTACGAGAACTACGACTCCCAGCTGCGCCTGATGCGCGAGGCCGTCGCGGCACGGCCGGTTCGGGACTGGGGCGGCACCGTGTACGACGCGTGGCTCCACGCGCTCGAGCCGGTGTTCGTGAAGCACGGGGAGGCGTATCCCGACTTCATGCGGACCCCGGTATGGGCGGCGAAGGCGCACCAGGCGGGTCTCGGCTCGTACGCCGAGCTCAAACACGACACGATCCTGTACACGAAGCAGGCCGTTGGTGAGGGCGGCGACGGCGTCCCGATCCCCG
>DAIUEM010000074.1:0-8494 GCA_036845105.1 Actinomycetota bacterium
CGTGCGCGTCTCGGTCGCGCTCGAGTCGCAGTACCTCGTCCGCTCACCGCTCAGTGAGGATCTCGTGCTCGCACCCGCAGAGGCCCGGACGCTCACGTTCGAGGTGGACCTCAAGACGACCGGTCGCTTCCCGGTCACGATCCGGATCGCCGCGCCCGGCGGGCGACCGATCGGAGGGAGCTCCGTCATCGTCCGGTCCACCGCGTACAGCCGGATCGCGCTCATCATCACCATCGCGGCCGCCGTCGTGCTCGTGCTCGTGTGGGTGAGGAGGTCCCTGTCACGGCGGACGACCTGACCCCGATCGAGGTGCCGCCCCCCGGCGGCCCGGACACCGGCGAGATCCGCCCCGAGGACTCGACCTCCGCGTTCGTGCGGAACACCGCGGTCATGGCGGTCGGCACGAGCCTGTCCCGCCTGACCGGCTTCCTGCGCATCGCCGCGATGGCCTTCGCGATCGGGATCACCGAGACGCGTCTCCCCGACGCCTACGACACCGCGAACGTCACCCCGAACCTCGTCTACGAGCTCGTGCTCGGCGGCGTGCTCTCGTCCGTGCTCGTCCCGGTGTTCGTGGAGTGGATGGAGAAGCGCGGACGCGAGGCCTCGTGGGACGTCGCCAGGCGCCTGTTCACGCTCGCGTTCGTCTCGCTCACCGCGATCACGGTCGTGACGATCGTCGCCGCTCCGTGGATCGTGCGCCTGTACACGATCCGAGGCGGCCCGGACGTCGAGGCGACGCGGGACCTCGCGACCTTCTTCCTCCGGTGGTTCATGCCGCAGATCGTCTTCTACGGGCTCGGCGCGATCGCCACCGCCCTGCTGAACGCGGACCGGCGGTTCGCCGCGCCGATGTTCGTGCCCATCCTCAACAACCTGATCGTGATCGGGACGTTCCTGCTCTTCGCGGCGATGCCCGCGCCGGCGCCGGGGTCGGGCGAGATCGCGACGGACGCCCAACTGCTCGTCCTCGCGATCGGGACGACGCTCGGCGTCGTCGCGATGACCGTCGCGCTGTGGCCCTCGCTCCGCGCGACCGGCTTCCGGTTCGCCTGGCGGCCCGGGTGGCGCGACGAGGCGATCTCGCGCATCGTCCGCCTGGCCGGCTGGGTCCTCGTGTACGTCGCCGCCAACCAGGCGGGATACCTCGTGGTGATCCTCCTGGCGCTGGCGAAGAAGGGCGACTACGCGGCCTACGGCAAGGCCTTCATCCTGTTCCAGCTGCCGCACGCGATCTTCACGGTCTCGATCGTCACGGCGCTGCTGCCGGCGATGTCCTCGCGATGGGCCGACCGAGACGTGACCGGGATGCGCGCGCTCCTGGCGAGGGGGGTTCGGGCGACCGGTGTCGTCCTCATCCCCGCGGCCCTCGGGTACATCGCGATCGGCCGCGAGATCGTCCGCCTGGTCCTCGAGCACGGCGAAACCGAGTCGAGGAGCGGGGACCTCGTCGCCGACGTGCTCGCGCTCTTCGCCGTCGGCCTGTTCTTCTTCTCGATGTTCCAACTGCTGCTGCGGGCCTTCTACGCGATGCAGGACACGCGGACGCCGGCCCTCATCAACATCGGCTCGTTCGTCGTGAACACGGGCGTGAACCTGCTCCTGGTGCTCGTCCTCGACATGGGCGTGCGAGGGCTGGCGCTTGGACACGCGACGTCCTACGTGTTCTCATCCGGTGTCGCGCTCCTCGTGCTGCGTCGCCGGCTCGGGGGCCTGCGAGGCGAGCGGATCGGCCGGAGCCTCGGCGGCACTCTCGTGGCGGGCGGGCTCACGGCGGTCGCGGCCTGGGGCACCGCCGCGCTGATCGAGGGATGGCTCGGGATCGACTCGCTCGGCGCGCAGGCGGTGCAGGTGGTCGCCGCGATCGCGGTCGGTCTCGGCGTGTTCCTCCTGGCCGCGCTCATCCTGCGGCTGGAGGAGGTCGATACGGTGAAGCGGCACATGCTCGCGAGGTGGCGATGACGTGACGGCCCGGGTGCACGGCGACGAGCGTGGTCTCGTCGGCAAGATCCTCGTGCTCTGGCTCGTGCTTGCCGCCCTCCTCGCCGTGCTCACCTACGACGGCATCCGGATCGCGGTCACGAGGTTCCGGGTCGCCGACGCCGCACAGACGGCGGCCTTCGAGAGCGCGACGACGCTCCGCAAGACGCAGGGGGACCGGAACGCGGCGTTCCGGGCGGCTCGGGACTCGGTGGCCGAGGCGGACGAGGACCTGCGCCTCGCCGAGTTCGTGATCGACCCGCTGACGAACGAGGTCCGGATCACCGTCACGCAGAAGGCACCGACCCTCCTCGCGGAGCGGATCGGCTTCCTCCGCTCGCTCACTCGGGCACGGACGACCGAGACCTCGAGCGTCGGCGGCCCCTGAGCCGGCTCGCCGGGAGGCCCACCCGCCGGGCATAGACTGCCCGCGTGCGCACCGAACGTCCGGCCGAGACGCTCGCGGGCCGCTACGCGCTCGAGGAGGAGCTCGGGCGCGGCGGGACCGGCATGGCGTGGCGGGCCGTCGACACGGTCCTGCAGCGCACCGTCACCGTCAAGATCCTCCGTCCGACCCTCGCAGACGACCGGGCGTTCGCCGAGCGCCTGGCCGCCGAGGCCGCCGCTGCGGACCGGGTGCAGTCCGCCGGTCTCGTCCGGCTGCTGGACACGGGTGCCGAGCGTGGCATCCGGTTCGTCGTGCACGAGCACGTCGAGGGCGAGAGCCTCCGGGCACGCCTGATGCGGACGGGTCCACTCCCGGTCGGCGAGGCGGCTCGGATCGGCGTCGACGTGCTCGCGGCGCTCTCGGCGGTGCACGCGGTCGGCCTCCTGCACCTGGACGTGAAGCCGGAGAACGTGCTCCTGGCCACGGACGGCGGCGTCCGGCTCGCCGACGTGGGCGTGGGCGCGGCGGTCCGAGCGTGCCGGCCGGTCGACGCCGCCGAGATCCTCGCGCAGACGTCCCAGCCACCGGAGCTCGCGGACCCCGCCGGTCACGCCGACCCGCGGTCCGACGTCTTCCTCACGGGCGCCGTGCTCTTCGAGGCGCTCACCGGCCGCCCGCCGACGGACGAGCGCTCGCCGCGCGACACGCGACCCGACGTCCCGGCCGACCTCGACGCGGTCGTCGCCCGGGCGCTCGCGCCCGACCCGGGCGACCGGTTCCCCGACGCGGGCGTCTTCGCCGAGGCCCTCCGGGCGCACTGGGAGCCCGCTCCCGCAGCGCCGCGCGAGACCCACGGCCTGCGAGCGTGGGTGCTCATCCCCGCGCTGGTGGCCCTCGTGGCCGCGATCGCGATCGCGCTCGGGCTGTGGCTCGGGCGGCTCGAGCTCGGCGGGCCGCTCGGCCTCCGCGCCGCCGAGGAGGAGTCGCCCGAGACGCCCTCGCCGGAGCCGAGGAGCGTCGTGCTCCCCGTGCGGGGGGTCGCCACGTTCGACCCCTTCGGGGACGGCTCCGAGAACGACTCGGGCGTCGGAGCCGCGACCGACGGCGACCCCGCCACCGCCTGGCGCTCCGAGAACTACTTCGACGGCGACCTGCGCAAGCCCGGCGTGGGTCTCGTGCTCGACCTTGGCCGGTCGCGGGAGGTGACGGGGTTCCGCCTCGAGACCCCGCACCCGGGGTGGGCGTTCGCGCTCGGCGTCGGCGACGACCCGCTCGACCTCGCCGAGGGCGCGGACACGGCGTTCACCGCCTCCGCCTCGATGCGTCGGACCCTCGAGCCGGCGACGGGACGCTACGTCCTGCTGTGGATCGTCTCGGTCGTGGACGCGGGCGACGGGAACCGGGCCGAGGTGGCGGAGATCGAGGTGGTAGGGCCCGGTGCGTGAGCCGGAGCTCGACGCGGAGCTGGTCCGCCGGTACCTCGAGGGCGACGTCCAGGCGTTCGGCACCCTGGTCGAGCGTCACGAGCGACGCGTCTACAACCTCGCGCTGCGGATGACCGGCCGCGAGGAGGACGCGCGCGACGCCACGCAGGAGGCCTTCCTGTCGGCGCTCCGGAAGCTGAGCACGTTCCGCGGCGAGGCCGCGTTCACGACGTGGATGCACCGGGTCACGGTCAACGCGTGCTACGACCTCCTCCGTAAGCGGCAGCGGACGCCGTTGCTGCACGAGCGCGACGAGGACGACGGCCCCCGGCCCGAGCCAGCCTCGCCCGACCACGCCGACGACGTCGACCTGTCGATCGACGTCCGGACCGCGCTCCTGCGGGTCCCGATCGACTTCCGCGCTGTCCTGATCCTGTGCGACGTGCAGGACCTGTCCTACGAGGACGCGGCGATGGCGCTCGGCGTGCCGGTCGGTACCGTGAAGTCGCGGCTCCACCGGGGACGCGTGGCGCTGGCCAAGGCGCTCGGCCCGCCCCAGGCCCGGGAACGGGCGGACGCGGACGGACCGTCAGACGGGACGGTGATGTGATGAGCCACCCCGAGGACCTCCTGGCCGAGTACGTCGACGGCACGCTCGCGGAGAACGAGCGGGCCGTCCTCGACGCGCACCTCGCGGGGTGCGCGCGGTGCCGCGAGGAGGTCGAGGCGGCCGCCCGGGCGGTCTCGGCGCTCGCCTCGCTCGAGGAGGAGCCGGTGCCCCTCGGCGTGACCGGTCCGGTGCTCGCGGAGGCCCGCCGCTCGGCCCCGAGCGCGGCCCCGCGTCGACGACCGGTGTGGGAGCGGTACCAGTGGGCCGGCGGCCTCGCGGCCGCCGCGGCCCTGCTCCTGCTGGTGGGCGTGCTCGTCCCCCAGCTCACCGACCGGTCCGCGGACGACTCGGCCGGCTCGGGCACCACCGGGGCCACGGCCGAGGCAGGGGCGGCCGAGGACGCGACCCTCGGCGCGCCCGAGGCGGTGGAGCTGGAGGTGCTCGACGAGGATCTCGACGACCGCGACCTGCGACGGATCGCGAGGGACGCGGCGGCCGTGGCCCCCTCCCTCCCCCAGCGTGAGGTCTCGGCCACCTCGCGTGCGGCCGACCCCGCGATCACGTGCCTGCTCGAGAGCGGGATGACGATCGACGACCGGGACGTGCTCGTCCGCGTGATCGAGGCGTCCTACCTCGGCACGGCGGCGTACGTCGGCGTCTTCCACGAGGGTCCGGGCGGAGGCGAGCCCGCCGACAAGATCCTCGTCTGGGTCGTCTCCAAGCCGGAGTGCGCGCTCCTCACGGCCCTCTCGCAGCGGATCTGACGTCCGAGCCCGCCGTGGATGCTGCGAGCGAACACTCGTAGAGTTAGCGGTCGTGAGGTATCGGGTCGAGCAGCTCGCGGCGGCGTGCGACGTGTCCGTCGATACGGTCCGGTACTACCAGTCGCGTGGCCTGCTCTCTCCCCCCGCGCGCGAGGGACGCGTGGCCTGGTACGGGCCCGAGCACGCCGAACGGATCCGGGAGGTGCGCTCGCTCCAGCGCAAGGGGCTCACCCTCGCGGCGATCAAGCGCGCGCTCGACGGGCAGCTCGAGCGAACCGACGTCGAGCTCGCCGCCGCGGTCGCCACCGCCCGCGGCGAGACGGCGCCCGAGGAGCTCCTGGCGCTCGACGCCTTCTCGGCGGCCGCCGGCGTCCCCGCCTCGCTGATCCAGGCGGTCGAGCGCGAGGGGATCCGCCTCGGCGTGATCCAGGACGGCGAGACCCGCTACTCGAGCGCCGACATCCAGACGGTGCAGGCGGCCCTCCGCCTGCTCGAGTTCGGCCTGCCGCTCGGCGAGCTGCTCGGGCTGGCGCGCGACGCGAACGCCGCGCTGGTCGATCTGGCCGGTCGTGCGGTCGAGCTGTTCGACCGTCATGTCCGCGAGCCGATCCGCGACACGTCGGCCTCGGACGAGGAGGCGGCCGCCCAGATCGTCGAGGCGTTCGACACGCTCCTGCCGGCGGTGACGAACCTCGTCGCGACGCACTTCCGGCGTGTGCTGCTCGCGACGGCCGAGGGCAAGCTCGAGTGACCGCCAGGGGCCGACCCCCGCTCCCACAGGGCGAGGTGAAGGCGCGCGCGGTCCGAGGACTGTTCGACACGGTCTCGCCCCGGTACGACCTCGTGAACCGCGTGATGACGTTCGGCATGGACGTCGGCTGGCGCCGCCGTGCCGTCCGCGAACTCCGGCTCCCCGGCGGGGCGCTGGTCGCCGACCTGGCGTGCGGGACCGGCGACCTCTGCCGAGAGCTGCAGCGCAACGGCTACCGCGCCGTGGGCTTCGACTTCTCGCTCGGCATGCTCGAGCGCGCCCGGACGGACGCCCCACTCGTGCAGGCGGACATCCTGCGCCTGCCGGTGCGCGACGGCACGGCCGACGGAGCGACGTGCGGCTTCGCGCTCCGCAACGTGGTCGACCTCACGTCCCTGTTCGCGGAGACCGCACGCGCCATCCGTCCGGGGGGCCGGGTCGTCTTCCTCGAGGCGAGCGAGCCGGAGCATCCGGTGATGCGGGTCGGCCACCGCGTGTACTTCAACCGCGTCGTGCCGCTGATCGGCGGCGCCCTGTCGGACCGCGAGGCCTACACCTACCTGCCGCGCTCGATGGCCTACCTCCCGCCCCGCGAGGAGCTCGTCGCGATGCTCCGCGGCGCCGGCTTCCCCGACGCTCGCCGGGTCGCGCTCTCGGGCGGGATCGCCCAGCTGCTCGTCGGCACGCGAGGCGGGCCGTGACCGCCCTCGTGGCGCGCGCGAGGACGCTCGGGCCGGCCTTCGACCTCCTCGCGAACTACCGGCCCGGCGGGTTCTTCTTCGAGCGCGCCGGGGTCGGGGTCTCGACGATCGGGATCGCGGGGCGGATCGGCGTCGAGGGTGGGCCGGAGCGGCTCCCGATCCTTGCCCGCGAGGTCGAGACGGTGCTCCGCGCCGTCCGGGTCTCGGGGGACGGCCCCGCCCCGATCGCCGTCGGCGCGATCCCGTTCGACGCGGGCTGGCCGGCGAACCTCGTCGTGCCCGAGCGCTCGGTGATCCGCCGTGCCCCCGGCCGGACCGAGCAGCTCGACGTCGTCCCCGAGGGCTTCGCCCCGCTGAACCCCGAGCGCGAGCGCTGGACGGGGAGCGCCCTGCCCCACGACGCGTTCAAGGACGTCCACCTCCGTCCTGACCCCGAGCCCGACGAGTACGCGGCGGCGGTCCGCGAGGCCACCCGGCGGATCCGGCGGGGGCCGCTGCGCAAGGTCGTGCTCGCACGCTCGATCGTCGTGGCGGCCGACCGGGCGCTCGACGCGAAGCAGCTCCTGTGGCGTCTGCGCGCCGTCGACCCGGACTGCTGGACCTTCGCCTCGCCGGAGCTGGCGCTCGACGCCGGGGAGCTCGTCCCGACCGGCGTGCTGGTGGGCGCCACCCCCGAGCTGCTCGTCGCCAAGGACGGACGCGCCGTGACGGCGACGCCGCTCGCCGGATCGGCGCCGCGGTTCGGCGACCCGGAGCAGGACCGCGCCTCGGCGCAGCGCCTGCTCGCGTCGGCGAAGGACCGCGAGGAGCACGCGCTCGTCGTCGAGGACGTGGCCGCCGTGCTCGGCCCGCTCTGCGAGGAGCTCCGGTACCCGCACGAGCCGGAGCTGCTCGGCACCGCGAACGTCTGGCACCTCGCGACGCCGTTCCGCGGCACGCTGGAGGACCGCGTTCGCACCGCCCTGGACCTCGTCGCCGCGCTGCACCCCACCCCGGCGGTGTGCGGCACGCCGCGCGACGTGGCACGGGCGGCGCTCGCGGAGCTCGAGCCGCTCGACCGTGGTTGCTACGCGGGGCCGGTCGGCTGGGTGGACGCGGACGGCGACGGCGAGTGGGCGATCGCCCTGCGCTGCGCCGAGATCACCGGCACGACCGCCCGGGTGTTCGCGGGCGCCGGGATCGTCGCCGACTCGGACCCCGAGCGTGAGCTCGACGAGACCGAACGGAAGTTCCGGGCGCTGCTCGACTCGCTGCGCTGGGGCTGAACGCTCAGACGAGCGCCGCCGAGACGGCCTCGCGGACCTCCGCGTGGCGTCGGCGGTCCACCTCGGGGTCGACGACCGCCTCGACGACCTGCACGCCCCCGGCGGCCCTCGCGCGATCGAGCGCCGGAACGAGCTCGTCGGCCCGCTCGACCCGTGTGTGCCCCGCCCCCGCGGCCGAGCACACCGCCCCGAGGTCCAGCCCGTGTGGCGTCGTGAACAGCTCCTCGAGCTCGTCCGGCGGCAGGTCGCGCTGGGCGAGGGTCGAGAAGATCGTCCCGCCACCGTTGTTCGGCACCACGAGGACCGCATCGAGCCCTCGGCGCGAGCTCCACAGGAGCGACCCCACGTCGTGGAGCAGCGTCAGGTCGCCGAGCAGGCCGACGGTCGGATCGCCCGCGGCGGCGACCCCGAGGATCGTCGAGACGAACCCGTCGATCCCGCTCGCGCCGCGGTTCGCGAGGACACGGAGCCCATCCCGGGGCCTCATGAACAGGTCCAGGTCCCGCACGGGCATGCTCGACCCGACGACCAGGACCCCGCCCTGAGGCATCGTCGCGGCCACGTCGCGCGCGACCCGACCCTCGAACGGCTCGTTCCAGCCGTCGAGCATG
>DAIUEM010000075.1:0-8450 GCA_036845105.1 Actinomycetota bacterium
CCGGACTCGCTCGCAGCGGTGGCTTGACTCCTTCGAGGCGTGGGATGTCTAGCCGAGGCGTTCGCCGCTCAGATCGTCCGCAGGACGTCGACCGCGTACGCCGACAGGAGCGCCTGCTCGACCGCTCGCGCCGGGAGGAGCCGGTCGACCGGGTACCCGTATCGCCGACACAGCTCCAGGTCGGGCCCGCAGAGCGGCACGAGCCGTCCGCCGCGACGACGGGCGACGACCTCGCACTCGGTCGGCTGGTTCGGGCCGCCGCGCCAGAAGCAGACGAAGCAGACGAGCCGGAGGCGTTGGGGGTAGGCGAGCTCGGCACGGAACCCCGCGCTGTGCTCGACGATCCGCCCCCACATCGCCACCGTCCCGAGGACGGCCGGATCCCGGGAGTGCCGCAGGGCGTCGAGCCCATGGGTGGCATACAGGCCGCACGAGCATCCGAACGCGGGGATCCGGTGCCGGCCGCGACGCGAGCACGTGGCTCGGGCGGGGGTCCGGACCGGCCATGGGCGCCGGTCCCCGAACAGGGGGAGCAGCCGGACGTCGGACCCGTCCCGCGACCCGGCGAGCGTCCACGTCCGCCACCCGACGATCGGGTCCGTGAGCGTCTCGGACCCGGACGCGACGAGCGTGTCGAGCATCAGCCCTCGGCGGGCTCGGGCACCTGTGCCGGCTCGGGCACCTGCGCCGGCTCGGGGATCGTCTCGGGCACGGGCAGGTCGATCGGCTCGACCTCGATGATCCGCTTCGGGGTCCCGATATCCATGTGATCCGCCCCTTCGGCTCGTAAGGGCTCGGAAGCCAGATGTCCTCGAGGCCAGGGTATCCCGACAGGCGCCGAACGTGCCAGGCACGTTGGGGCGAGAGTCAGGTCCGCACGACCCGATAGACGGCCCCGAAGTCGCTGAAGTACAGGGCTCCGCCGGGCCCGACCTCGATCGACAACACGCCGGCGTCGTGGTCGTACACGACCCGGTGGCGGCGCACGTCGTTCCGTCGGGCGTCGAGCGTGATCCGCCGGATCCGGCCATCCTTCACGGCGCCGAGGAACGCACGTCCGTCGTTCCGAGACCCGAGGTGGCACTCCTCGCAGAACGCGATGCCGGTGATGCCGATCGTCTGCCCGTAGAGGAACTCGGGCCGGACGGGCTTCGGTCCGTCCTGGTTCGTGTTCAGCGGCGCGCCGCCCTTGCAGGTCGCGCTCGGGCCCCAGCCGTAGTTGCGGCCCTTGCGGATCAGGTTGAGCTCGTCGTTGCACGCCGGTCCGTTCTCCGTCTCCCAGAGCCGGTCGGTGCGCGGGTCGAACGCGAAGCCGAACGAGTTCCTGATCCCGTACGCGAACATGCGGCTGTTGCGCGGGTTCGTCACCGGGATGCCCCCATCCGGCGCCATCCGCAGGATCTTGCCGCGGTCGTTCCTCGAAAGGTCCTGGGAGTTCGACGCCTCGTGCCCGTCGCCGACGATCGCGTACAGCATGCCGTCGGGGCCGAAGAGGATCCGTCCGCCGTTGTGGTAGGGAGACGAGCTCGCAGGGCTCGAGAAGATCACGGTCCGAGCGCCGCCGTCCCCCCCGACGTCGGTGATCCGCAGGATCTGGTTCCTCAGCCTCCCGCCCACCGAGCGCGTCGCGTACACATACACGTACGGCTCGGCCGGGTACTGCGGGTGCAGGGCGATGCCGAGCATCCCCCGCTCGCCCTCCCCGTTCACCCCTGAGACCTCGTAGAAGAGCCTGTCCTGATCCGTGTCGAGGTCGTACGCTCGGATCTGGCCGCTGGACTTCTCGACGTACCAGAGCACCCGCCCCGGCCCGAAGGTGAAGGCCACCGGCTGGTTCAGGCCGCCGGCGACCTCGCGGGCGTCGACGTCGGCGCTCGCGACGCCGGGCAGGACGAGCAGGACGGTCGCCGCGAGCACGGAGACGACGATCGCCGCCGCGTGCCGGACGCCTCTTCTAGAGTGGGTCGGCATGTCCACCTCCATCTTCGGGAGCGTGGTCCTCCGCACGGAGGACCCACGGTTCCTGTCGGGCAGGGCTCGGTACGTCGACGACGTACCGGCCGAGGGCGCCCTGCGTGCGTGGTTCGTACGGTCCATGATGGCGCACGCGACGATACCGGACGTCGACGTCGCGGGGGCGGCGGCGATGCCCGGCGTCGCCGCGGTCCTCACCGCCGCCGATCTCGACCTGGCGCCGCGGCCCCCGGCGGGCAACGTCGAGGGACCGTTCGAGCGTCCGCTGCTCGCGCGGAACCGCGTCCGCTACGTCGGCGAGCCCGTCGCGGTCGTGCTCGCGGACTCTCTCGCGCACGCGCAGGACGCCGCCGAGATCGTGGTCGTCGACGCCGAGCCGCTCGAGGCGGTGGTCGGCCCGGAGGCGGCCCTCGCCGACGGCGCCCCGCTCCTGTTCCCGGGGGCCGGCACGAACGTTGCTCATGCGTTCGAGGAGGGCTGGGACCGGGACGTCCTGGCCGGCGCCGACGTGGTCGCTCGGCTGCGCGTCCGGCATCAGCGGCTCGCGCCCGTTCCGATGGAGACGAACGCGATCCTCGTCGTGCCGCAGGGCGAGGGCCTCACGGTATGGGTCTCGACGCAGGTCCCGTTCGACGTGCGCGCCGATCTCGAGGAGTGGTTCGGGCTCGAGCGCGAGGCGATCCGCGTGATCGCGACGGACGTGGGCGGCGGGTTCGGATCCAAGCTCCACGTGTACCCGGAGTACCTGGTGTGCGCGGCCGCGGCGCTGCGGC
Organism: Actinomycetota bacterium; assembly: GCA_036845105.1. Lineage (GTDB taxonomy): Bacteria > Actinomycetota > UBA4738 > UBA4738 > HRBIN12 > HRBIN12. The sequence goes on from DAIUEM010000075.1 coordinate 2,748, forward strand.
TCGGCAGGCCGGTGAGGTGGGTCGAGTCGCGCAGCGAGAGCATGACCAGCCTGAACCACGGCCGCGCGCAGGTCCACGACGTCGAGCTCGGGGCCACTCGCGACGGGCGGCTCGTCGGGTTGCGTGTGGACATCCTCGCCGACATGGGCGCGTACCCGATCGGCGCCTACCTGCCGCCGACGACGCGGACGATGCTGCCGGGCGCCTACCGGATCGGCGCGGTCGCGTCCCGGGGTCGCTCGGTCGTGACGACCGCCACACCGGTCGGCGAGTACCGAGGGGCCGGCCGACCCGAGGCCACGTTGTCGATCGAGCGCGCGATGGACCTCCTGGCCGACGAGCTCGGCATCGACCCCGTCGAGCTCCGGCGGCAGAACCTGGTCCCGCCCGAGGACTTCCCGTTCGAGACCGCGGTCGGGAGCACGTACGACAGCGGCGAGTACGAACGAGCCCTCGACGAGGCGCTGCGGCTCGCGGGCTACGAGGAGGTGCGGCGGGAGCAGGCCGAGCGCAGGGGCCGTGGCGACCGGCTGGCGCTCGGGGTGGGGGTCGCCTGCTACGTGGAGGTGACCGGCTTCGGGCGAAAGGAGTTCGGGGCGACCGAGGTCGGTGCGGACGGGACCGTCACGGTGCGCGTCGGGACCTCCCCGCAGGGCCAGGGCCACGAGACCGCGTTCGCGCAGCTCGCGGCGTCGGTGCTCCGCATGCCGATCGAGGCGGTGCGCGTGCTGCACTCGGACACGGGGCTCGTGCGGCAGGGCGAGGGGACGTACGGTTCCCGGTCGCTCCAGGTCGGGGGGACGGCCGTGCACGAGACGGCGTCGTCGCTGGTCGAGAAGGCGCGGCAGGTGGCCGCGCACGAGCTCGAGGTCGCGGTCGAGGACGTGGCGCTCCTCGAGGACGGACGTGTCGGCGTCGTGGGCGCCCCCGAGCGCTCGCTCACGTGGGCCGAGATCGCCACGATCGCCGCGGACCCCGTGCGCCTGCCCGAGGGACTCGAGCCCGGGCTCGCCGCCGAAACGCGGTCGTTCCAGCGTGAGTACACGTACCCGTTCGGCGCGCACGTCGCCGTCGTGGAGGTGGATCTCGAGACCGGCGACGCCCGGCTCCGGCGCCACGTCTCCGTGGACGACTGCGGCCGGATCATGAACCCGATGCTCGTGCGGGGCCAGGTCCACGGCGGCCTGGCCCAGGGGATCGCCCAGGCGCTCTACGAGGGCGTTGAGCTCGACGAGTGGGGGACACCCGTCACGACGAACCTCTCGACGTACGCGATACCCGCGGCGACCGAGCTCCCCCGGTTCGAGACCGCACACACGCAGACGCCGACGACGGTGAACCCGCTCGGCGTGAAGGGCATCGGCGAGTCGGCGACGGTCGGCTCCACGCCGGCGGTCGCGAACGCGGTGGTCGACGCCCTGTCCCACCTGGGCGTCCGCCACCTGGACCTCCCGCTCACGCCCGAGCGCGTCTGGCGCGCGATCCGCGGGGCCGACCGGCCCACCTGAGCCGCTCAAGCTCGGAAGCGCCGGGCGCCGATAGTGGGGGTGAACGCCCATGAAGCTCGGCACATCACAGCCAGGCTCGGTAGCGCCGGCACTCGTCGCATTCCTGGTGCTGGCGGGCAGCGCCGCGCTCGCGGCCACCCAGGGTCCTCCCTCGGGCACGACGGCCCGCCCGTCGCCGGAGGTTTCACACGTGCAGGCCGGACGGCTCGGGCACCAGACGGACGAGGCGCCGGAGGACGAGGAGCGGAGCGTCCGGCGGCGGACGGAGCCCGCCGTCGAGCAGGCCGGCTGCGACGAGGCGCTCGCCGACGGCGGCGAGGCGCTCGAGCGCGCCCACGGGCTCGATCGCGCGATCCAGGCGATCCTCGATCGGTGCGGCCGCGGTTCGGCCACCCACGGTCTGCTGAACGCGCTCGAGCACCTACACGAGAACAGGGCGAGACATGCCGAGCACCAGAACCAAGGGAAGAGCGACAAGGAGCACGGCAAGCCGGCCGACGACCCGGGCAAGACCGGCGAGGAGCACGGACAGAGCGACGAGGTGCACGGCAACGACGCGAGCGACGCTGGCGGTGGCACCCAGAGCGAGCCGCCGGGCGGAGGTCCGGACGAGGTCGGCGAGGACGACCCGGGGCCTCCGAACGGCCACGGGCCGGGAGATCACTGATCCGGCGATCCACGTGCCATCATCCTGGGGCGATGCGCCGTCCCGCGTTCGCCGTCGCCGTTCTCGCGCTCGCGGTCTCCGCGTGCACGGGCGGCATCGAGGAGAGCACCGAGGCTCTCGAGACGCCGAGCGCGACGCCGACGGCGAGCGCCACCGTCTCGCCCTCGGACGGATCCGACCGCTCGATCGTCGTCCGCACGCCGCGGCCAGGCGACGACGTCTTCAGCCCCGTCGTGGTGACCGGGACCGCGTCGACGGCGAGCGGCGAGGTCCTCGTCCGGGTGCTCGCGCGCGACGGGACCGAGCTCGCCGCGGTCGACGCCTCGATCGACTGCGGGACGGCATGCCGCGGGAGCTTCCGGACGCAGCTCGTCTTCTTCTGGCCATCCCGCCAGCGCGGACTCGTCCAGGTGCTCGAGCTCGAGCCCGACGGCTCGGCGAGGCACCTCGTCGAGGTCCCGGTGACGCTCGTCCCCGGCGTGTGAGGCAACCCCCCACGTTGATAGGCTCCGGGCGATGTTGCCCGAGCCCAGACCCGACTGGCAGGAGCGCTTCCGCGCGCCCACCCTCACGCTGCCCGAGTGGTCGCGCCACGCGCCCGAGCACGCGGTCCTGACGTCCGACGAGACCGGGTCCTTCCAGGCCTACGCGTGGGACGTCATCGAGGGCGAGCGCCGGCGCGTCACCGACGAGCGCGTCGGCGTGATGTACGCGACCGTCTCGGCCGACGGGAGCGAGGTCGTGTGGTTCTCGGACCCGACCGGCGACGAGTCCGGGCGCTGGCTCGCGATGCCCTTCGACGGCGGCGATCCGCGCGAGCTGCTCCCCGGCGCCCCGGCCGGTTGGCCCGACGGACTCGCGCTCGGGCTGCACGTGGTCGCCGGCGTGCTGGCCGACCGGGACGGGTTCGCCGTGTACGTCTCGCGCGACGGCGAGCCAGCGAAAGAGATCTTCCGCCACGTCGATGCGATCGGCATCGGCGGCACCGACTTCCACATCGAGGGGACCACGGTCTGCGGGCTCTCAGCCGACGAGGACCTGCTGTGCGTGACCACCGCACAGGAGGGAGACAACATCCACCGCCAGCTGATCGTGCTCGACACCCGGACCGACGCCGTCGTCGGCGAGCTCGCCGACGGGCCGGGACTGGGCGTGGACGCGTTCGCATGGTCGCCCGTGGCCGGCGACCGCCGTCTGCTCGCGGCACACGAGCGCGAGGATCTGATGCGCCCAGTGATCTGGGATCTCGCGACGGGGGCGCGGACCGACGTCCCTGTCGACGTGCCCGGCGAGATCGTCCCGGTCGACTGGTGGCCCGACGGGCGCTCGATCCTGGTCGCGCACCTGTTCCGCGGGCGGTCGCAGCTCCATCGGCTCGAGCTCGCGAGCGGCACGCTGACCCAGATCCTGCATCCGCGCGGCGAGGTCCACGGCGCGCGCGTGCGACCCGACGGCTCTGTCTGGCTGCGCGTCTCGAGCGGCCACGAGGCCTCACGGCTGCTCGACGACGCCGGTTCCGTCCTGCTCGAGCCCGATCGCCCAGGTCTGCGCACCGGCGCGCCGTACCGAGAGTGGCTGTTCCGCAACCCCGACGGCGACCAGGTGCACGGGTGGCTCGTCGTCCCCGAGGGCGAGGGCCCGTTCCCCGTCTACATGAAGGTGCACGGGGGCCCGAGCTGGCTCTACGAGGACACCTTCTGGCCCGACGTGCAGATGCTCGTCGACGCCGGGTTCCTCGTCGGGATGGTGAACTACCGCGGCTCGACCGGGTACGGCGCGAAGTGGCGGGACCACATCATCGGCAACATCGGGTTCCCGGAGGTCGCGGACACCGTCGCCGGTCTCGACGATCTCGTCGCTCGCGGGCTCGCCGACCCGAAGCGCGCCGTGATCGGCGGCTGGTCGTGGGGCGGGTACACCACGCTGCTCGCGCTCGGCACGTACCCGGACCGTTGGACGGCGGGCGTCGCCGGGGTGCCCGTCGGCGACTACATGGCCTCGTACGACGACTCGGCACCGTCGCTGCAGGCGTACGACCGCACGCTCGTGGGAGCGGTCGTGCACGACGTGCCCGAGTTCATCGCCGAGCGCTCGCCGATCACGTACGTGGGGAACGTGCGTGCGCCGGTGCTCGTGCTGATCGGCGAGAACGACACGCGATGCGTCCCCGAGCAGGCCTACAACTACGTGAACGCCCTCCGGGACGCGGGCGGCCAGGTCGAGGTCTACAGCTACGGTGAGGGCCACTCCTCGTACATCGTCGACGAGGAGCTGCGGCAGTGGGGCGCCGTCCTCGAGTTCCTCCGGCGCCACATCGCGCTGCCGTAGCGCCCGGTCAGTCGCCGCCGATTACGTAGAAGATCCAGGCCCCATCCTCGTCGATACCGGCGCGTGGTCCCACGTAGCCGCCGAACGCGTCGATCATGTCGCGAACGTCCCGGTCCGTGATGCCGAGGGTGTCGAGCATCCCTTGCTCCTCGGCGGTGAGGTCCGTCAGATCCGAGCCCATCAGCGCCGGCCAGATGTAGACGGTTGGCGAGCTCGGGTCGACGTCCGGGTACGCCTCGCGGTTCGTCGTGAACGGCATCTGGAGGATGGTCACGAGGGGATCGAGGAGCGCCGGGTCCTCGCGCCAGATCGGGACGGGGTTGCTCCCGTCGTCGAAGTTGTAGGCGAACCGATCCGGGTCGATCAGCGCCTCGAGCGCATCGAAGTCGAGCTTGCTCGCCGCCTCCAGGACCGCGTCGCGCGTGGCCACCACGGCCGAGGGGATCCCGGCGGAGCCGGTCGCGCCGGTCGGCCCGGCGGCGGGGCCCGTCGCTCCCGTCGCGCCGGACACGCCGGTGGGGGCCTGCGCCGTCTCCGCCGTGACCTCGAACGTGAGGGCGTCGGCGCCGACGATCGTGCCCTCGGGGTCCCACAGCCCCACGATGGCCGCGATGCTTGCCGGTCCGGCGGAGGGGAGGAGGTCGGAGGGGATCTCCGTCCAGACGCGGAAGGTTCCGTCCGTGGCTCGCGTGAGCCCCTGGTCCCCCTCGGAGCGGATGCCGGTCGCGTCCACCGGCCAGACGGCGGGGGTCCACTCCGCGATCGTGTCGACGAGCCGGCCCGAGAAGACCGGGCTCGTCGGCCCGACCGGGATCGGGTCCAGCTCGATCAGATCGCTGTCGACGCCGGTCACGGTCCAGATCCCCGTCTCACCCTGCGTGCCGAGCTGCGCGACGGAGACGACGGTCTCGGGGGCAGGTTGCGGTGGCTCGAGGAGGGGAGAGGCAAGCCCTCGGTTCGAGATCCTCACGCGGACCGGCCCGTCGGCTCCGCGCGCCGGTATCGCCTCCACGTCGTCGGGATCCCAATCGAGAACGTTCACCGCGAACAGGAACGCGGTCTGCACCGGGTCGAGCCGCAACGGTTGGTGGCCGTCGTCGGCGGCCGCCTGCGCGGCGGCGAGTGCGCCCTCCGTGAGCTCGGGCCAGATGGCGTTCGGGAGGCGCTGATCGTGCGTCACGATGCCGGTCGGCGGTGTCT
>DAIUEM010000076.1:0-8333 GCA_036845105.1 Actinomycetota bacterium
AGGATGTGGGCGTTCGGGTTGTCACCTTCGACGCGCATCCAGTCGTCGGCGCCGCCGGTCTCCGGACGGCGGTCGAACCCGAGGTACTCCTCGACCCGCCAGGCGGGCCGGTCGGTGCCCGTCGACGGTCCGGATGCGAACGGGAAGACGGACCACATCGCGTACGAGTGGTGGAACCGGTCGTCGCCCGGCCAGACGGGGTCGTGCGGGGCGGCCGTCTGCCGCACCTCGAGCTCGCGCTCGGTTCCGGTCAACCCGGCCGCGACGACCTCGACCAGGTCCCCGAGGAGCGCGGCGCCGCCTCGTTGCCAGCACGCGCGGGTGCACTCGTCGGGGTCCCACTCCGGGACGGCGCCGCGGGCGTGCGTCGGCCGGCTCAGGTTCCAGTCGATCGTCACGTCGCCGGTGACGACCACGACGTCTCGCCGGCCATCGGTCATGGTCTCGACCACGAGCGTGGCCACGCGAGGCGGCGGACTCCCGGGCCGAACGCCCCTCGACGGCTGGGCCGGTCGCGGGAGGCCGTTCGGCCCTGCGGCGGTCGGAGGACCGGACCTACCGTTGAGGCCACCACGGACATCGGAGGTCGGTTCCCATGGTCGAGTTCACCGCCGGCGCCGAGAAGCTCGCGAGCATCGCCGCGGAGCTGCAGCGCTCCGGCGGGCACGCCGAACTCGGGTCGAATCACTGGCTGCTCGCGCTGCTCGAGCGTCACGGCCCGATGGTCGAGAGCCTCGTGCCGGGGATCGACCCAGGCGCGCAGGCCGGTCAGGTCCGTGCGCTGCTCGAGGCAGGCGACATCGGGACGCCGTTGGCCCGTGAGGCCCTCGTGACGTCCCTGACGGTGGAGCCGGGCAAGAAGGCGAGCGAGCGGGTGCTGGCCCGTGCGATCCTGGCCGCCGCGGGCCTCGAGGCCGCAGGGGTCGGGTCGTCGGCGAGCGCCGGCCAGGAAGCGGCGGGCGGCGCAGCGACGACCGGGGCGGCCGCCACGCCCACGCTCGAGCGGTACGGGCGCGACCTGACCAGGGACGCGGCGGACGGCAAGCTCGTCGAGATCGTCGGGCGCGATCGCGAGATCGACGCCTGCCTGGAGATCCTGTGCCGCCGCACGAAGCGGAACCCCGCGCTGATCGGTCCGGCGGGGGTGGGCAAGACCGCGATCGTCGAGGGCGTCGCCCAGCGGTTCGCGGCGGGCGAGGTGCCCTCGGCGCTGCGGGGGTCGAGGATCGTGGCGATCCAGCCGTCGAACCTCGTCGCCGGCTCGGGCGTCGTCGGCGAGCTCGAGAAGCGGTGGCAGGCCGTGCTGGAGGAGGCGAGGCGGCCGGGGATCATCCTGTTCATCGACGAGATGCACACGATCGTCGGTGCCGGGGGCGCGCCCGGGACCTCGGACGTCGGGGCGCTGCTGAAGCCGGCGCTCGGTCGCGGGGACATCGCGGTCATCGGCGCGACGACCGACGACGAGTACCGCCGGTTCATCGAGCGCGACCGCGCCCTCGAGCGCCGCTTCGCGCCCATCGCGATCCAGGAGATGACCCCGGAGGACACGCTCACGGTCGTGGCGGTCCACCGCGAGAAGCTGGCCGAGTTCAGCGGGGTGTCCGTCGACGACGGCGTGCTCCGGTGGCTCGTCGAGTTCGGAAGGGAGTTCCTGCGCACCCGGACGTTCCCGGACAAGGCGGTCGACCTCCTCGAGCAGAGCGTCGCGTTCGCGCGGTCCAAGGACCTGACGCAGGTCGACATCGCGATGGCGCAGGAGGTCGCGCAGCGGATGGTCGGCATGCCGATCGACCTCGCCGTCCGGATGAAGACGCTGGAGGGGGAGCTCGGCGACTCCCACCTGCTCACCGAGGACCAGGTCGACGCGCTCGTCGGGCGGCTCCACGTGACGATGCGCGGACTGGACCTTCGGCCGCAGCGCCCCGCGGCCGTCGTCCTACTCGGCGGCCCGGCCGCCGAGGGTGCCGAGTCCCTCGCCGCGCTCCTGGCCGAGGCGCTGTACGGGGCGCACGAGCGTGTCGTGGCGATCGACTTCGGCGGCTTCGACGACGAGTCGGACGTGAACTCCCTCCTCGGAGCGCCGCCCGGGTACATCGGCCACGGGGAGTGGCTGCCGATCAATGCGATGGCGCAGGCGCCGTGGTCGGTCCTCGTGTGCCAGAACGTGAACAGCTGCCATCCGGAGGTCCTGAACGTTCTCCAGGGCGCGCTGGAGGAGGGCGTGATCCGGCAGCGCGACGCCGGGCGTGTCTACCTCTCGGACGCCGTCGTCGTGCTGACCGCTCCCTCGGAGCTCGCGGGCATGCACCCGGTGGGCTTCGGGAAGCCGCACGAGGATGCCTCGCCCGAGCAGGTGCGCGCCTCGGTCGAGGACGTCCTCGGCGAGGCGTTCGTCCGGCAGGCCGACGTCCTGTGTGTCGAGGTGCCGCGGACCGACGCCGAGCAGCGTCGGTGGCTCGAGCGGCACGTGCTCGAGGCTCTGAAAGAGCACTACCTGCACCAGGGGCTCGAGGTCTCGTGGGACGAGTCGTTCCTGACGTGGGCGGCGAACCGCAAGGGGACCAGGACCGGCCTCACGCGGCTCATCGAGGAGCGGCTCGGGCGGGCGCTCATCCCGCGGATCCCCGCGCCGGGAGCGCCGGTCGCCACCGTCGTGGTGTCGGTGGAGGGCGACGACGTCACGGCCCTGCCGAACCCGGGGACGGAGGCCCCAGATCTCCCGCCGGCCCCCTGACGCACCGCGGTTCCACGGCGGCCCCGCCCGTCTGTGGTGGCGCACGTACCACTGGACGATCGTCGGGCTCCTCGCGCTCGGCGTGCTCGCGCTGGGCATGGTCGGCTTCCGCACGTGGGCGGCGTCGACCGACACGGCGATGAGCCTCTTCGACGCCTTCTACCTCTCGGTGCAGCTGTTCGTCCTGCAGTCCGGGTCGGTCGAGCCACCCGTCCCGTGGACGCTCGAGGTCGCCCGGCTCGTCGCGCCGCTCCTCGCCGGCTACACGGCCATCTCGGCGTCCGCCCTGCTGTTCCGAGACCAGATCGCGGCGTGGAGGGCTCGACGCCTGGAGGGTCACGTCGTCGTGTGCGGCCTGGGTCGCAAGGGGTCCCTGCTCACCGCGTCGCTCCGATACGCGGGCCAGCGGGTGGCGGTGGTCGAGAGCGACGCCGAGAACGACCTCATCGCCGGCGCCAGGGCGACCGGCGCCCTCGTGTTCACCGGCGACGCACGCGATCCGGAGATCCTGCATCGGGCGAGGGTCGGCCACGCAACCCACGTCCTGGCGGTGACCGGCGACGACGGCGTGAACGCCGAGATCGCCGTCCGAGCTCGAGGCATGGTGACGGCGAGCGGGCACGCCCTCACCTGCATCGTCCACATCGTGGACCCGCAGCTGTGCGTGCTGCTGCGGATGCAGGAGATCGCTCGCGGGCACGACCGGCCGTTCCGGCTCGAGTTCTTCAACGTGTTCGAGGCCGGGGCTCGCGAGGTGCTGCTTCGCCATCCGCCGTTCGCGGAGGGCAGGCCGCCACGCACGGTCATCGTCGGGCTCGGAAGGATGGGCGAGAGCCTCGTCGTGGGGGCCGGGCGGACGTGGCAGACGCAGGCGGTCGAGGGTGACGCGCGCGCGCACGTGGTGGTGGTCGACCGCGTGGCGACCCCGAAGGTCGAGGCGTTGAAGCTCCGCCTGCCGAAGCTCTGCTCGGCGCTGAAGATCGACGCGCTCGACATGGAGATCGGCTCGCCGGAGTTCGAACGCGCGGGCTTCCTGTTCGGCGACGACAACCGGCCGAACGCGTCCTCGGAGTACGTCTGCGTGGACGACGACTCGCTCGGGCTCTCGGCGGCGCTCGCGCTCCATCGGCACCTGCGGGGGTCGACGGTGCCGGTCGTGGTGCGGATGGTCCACGACGCCGGCTTGGCCACCCTGCTCCGCGGCGAGGGGTCCACCGAGGGGTTCGGGGCGTTGCACGCGTTCGGGCTCCTCGACCGAACGTGCAGCGCCGACCTGCTGCGCTCGGGCATGACCGAGACCCTCGCGCGCGCGATGCACGAGGAGTACCGACGGTCGCGGACCCGTGAGGCCGCCGACCCCGCGAAGAACCCGTCGATGGCGCCGTGGGAGACCCTGCCCGAAACGCTCCGGGAGTCCAATCGGGACCAGGCTGGACACATCGGGGACAAGCTGACGGTCCTTGGGTACGCGCTCGCGCCGCTCGACGGCTGGGAGGATCGGGCGTTCGAGTTCCCACCAGAGGAGGTGGAGGTGCTCGGCGAGATGGAGCACCAGCGGTGGGTGGATGAACGCGTCGGCGACGGGTGGCGGTTCGCGCCCGGGGACAAGGACGTGGGGCGCAAGACCAGCCCGTACCTCGTGCCGTGGGCGGAGCTGCCCGAGTCCGTGAAGGAGGACGACCGCATCTTCGTCCGCCGGCTCCCCGCGTTCCTCGCCGAGGTCGGGTACCGCATCGTCCGGGTGCGAGCGCACTCGGGCGAGGGGTGATGCCGTGGGACTGGACAGCTACGCCTCGAGGACGCCGGGAGACGTCGCCTTGTCCCCCGAGGACGAGGAGGAGTTCGCGACGTCGGGGATCGAGCTGTGCGGCGGCCTGTTCTCGGGAGGCGGCGGCGCGTCGTTCCGCGGCAAGGTGTACCTGGACGTCATCGACCGTGTCGCCGGGATCCTGATCTACCAGGATTGGACGACGCCCGAGGACGTCCGCCGGATCTGGGTGGCGCTCGAACGGGCGGACGAGGAGGCCGTGGCCGAGGCCTCGAAGGCGGACCACTACCCCGTCACGATCGAGGAAGTCGAGAGCCTCCGCGGGTTCTTCCGGATCTGCGCCGAGCGCGGCCTCGGCCTCATCGGCTGGTACTGAGGGTGGGTGCGCTCCGGCCTCGCGACCGCTGGCCGTTCGGCCCCTACGACGGGGCCGAGCCGGTCGTACGGTCGGAGCGCGGCGCGGTCCGTGGGGAGTGAAGAGCGTGCTCGACGACAACGTGAAGGGCGGGCCGTCCACGCCCTGGAGCCGGCTCAAGGACCCGATCCAGATCCTGTCCACGCCCTCCCGCAGGCGCCGCCGGGCGCCCGACCGTCCCGGACGCGCGAGCGAGGGACCGCCCGGGGCCGGAGGCGGGGTCGAGGTCGCGTTCGCCACGGTCGCGATCGTGTGTGGGGTCGTCGGCGCGATCTGGCTGTGGGTCGCCGAACGATCGTTCCCGCTCTCGCTGTACGCGCTCTGCGTGCTCGTGATCTACGTGGGGATCGGTCTCGGCGATGTCGCGACCGGGACGAGCAAGGTGCGACGGTTCCTCGCTTTCACGCTCTTCCCGGTGGTGGGGACCTTGATCCTCATCGGCACTTACCGGTTGTGGGAGATGTGGTGGCTCGCCGCCCTCCTTGGGTTCTTCGGCGGGTTCGTGGTGTGGGCGGTCCTGGCCGGGTGGTTGTTCCCCGACATCTTGGCCGACGGGGGTACGGGGACGGGCGCACGGTGATCGACCGGCGCGAGAGCTGGAAAGGAAGGAGCGACTGATGGGGTTCCAGACGGAGGCGCAGAAGGACGTGCACGCGCGCATCGCGGAGTGGATGCCGCAGCTCTTCGGGATGTTCGGGCACGCGATGCCCGACGAGCCGGTGTTCGTGGTGCAACTCGGGCAGACGTTCGCGATGGTCTCGGTCCAGCCGTGGGGTGACGACGATTCGACGATCACCTCGCGCGCCTACGTGGCCATGGGCACCGAGCTGACCCAGGACCTGATGCACTACCTGCTGCGGCAGAACAACACGTTCCGTTTCGGAGCGTTCGGCATCGACGACGACGACGACATCTTCTTCGAGCACACGGTCGTCGGCTCCACGCTGGACACCGAGGAGCTGAAGTCCTCGGTGCTCGCGGTCGCGAGCACGGCGGACCGGTTCGCCGACGAGATCATCCCGAAGTGGGGTGGGCAGCGTCAGAGCGAGAAGATCGCCGGGATGATGCCTCCGAGCTGACGGGTCACGACGGATGAGCCTCGTCGCGAAGACGTTCCGGGTGTTCGTCAGCTCGACGTTCGACGATTTCGTCGACGAGCGGAACGTCCTGCAGGACGAGGTCTTCCCCGAGCTCCGGCGGCGGTGCGAGGAGCGTGGGTTCCGGTTCCAGCCCATCGACCTGCGGTGGGGCGTGCCGCTCGAGGCGGCGTCCGACCAGCGCGTCATGGAGATCTGCCTGTCCGAGATCGACCACTGCCGGGAGATCTCGCCGAGGCCGAATTTCCTCGTGCTGCTCGGCGACCGGTACGGGTGGCGCCCGCTGCCGCCCACGCTGTCGGAGGCGGAGTTCGCTACGATCGCCGGACGGATCGCCGACGAGGCCGACGCGCGGTACTTCGCGTCCTGGTACCCGCTCGACGCGAACGCGGTGCCGAGCGAGGACGACCCCGACGAGCACGAGCACTACCTGGCGCCGGTCGACGGCTCGCCCGAGCGCGAGCCCTGGGACGAGGGCCGCCTCCGGCGTGTGGTCGACCAGGCCGTCGTCGGGACGGAGCTCGAGCGCGTCACGCGGATCGTCGGCTCGGCGACCGAGCAGGAGATCGAGAAGGGCGCGCTCTCGGTCCCGGACGCCCCCGAGCACGTCTTCTGGTTCGTGCGCTCGATCGAGCGCTCGAGCGACGACGAGCCCGTCCTGCGCGCGGCGAGGTTCCTCGACGAGGCGCCCGGGGACCTCGCGCCCGATGAGGCCGAGCGCCATCTGGACGATGTGCGGTCGCGGCTCGACCGCCTGGACGAGCGGCTCGTCGAGGCCCTCGGCGCGGAGCATCGGTTCGGCTACTCGAGGCCGTGGGCGGGCGGCGCGCTCGGCGGCGAGGAGGCGCTCGCGCGGTTCGGGGACGAGGTACGCGAACGCCTATGGCGCGTCATCGAGGCCGAGATCGAGGGCCGCGAGGTCGACCCGATCGCCGTCGAGGCGAAGGCCCACGAGCTGTTCGCCGAGGACCGCGCATCGCACTTCCAGGGCAGGGTCGGGGTGCTCGGGCGGATCGCGGCGTACTGCGCCGACCCGGACGGGCGTCCGCTCGCCCTGTGGGGCGAGCCGGGATCCGGCAAGTCGTCGGTCGTCGCGAAGGCGTCGCGGGACGCGCTGGAGGTCCACGGCGACCGGGCCGTGCTGATCGAGCGGTTCGTCGGCGCGACGGCGGCGTCCTCGGACGGGGCGTCGCTGCTGCGCGACCTGTGCCGCGAGATCTCGCGCGAGTACGGGGACGCGACCGAGCCGCCGTCGGCCTACCGGGACCTCGTCGAGGCGTTCCCGGAACGGATGGCGCTCGCGACCGCCGAGCGACCGCTCCTGCTGTTCGTCGACGCGGTGAACCAGCTCTCTGACGCGGACCGTGCGAGGAGCCTGGCGTGGCTGCCGACCACGCTGCCCGAGCACGTCGCGCTCGTCGTCTCGGCCGCCACGGAGCCGCCCGAGTCCACGCGCGCGCTCGAGGCGAAGCTGCCCGAGGACCACCTGCTGGAGCTCGAGCCCATGCCGGTCGAGGAGGCGGAGCTCGTCCTCGATCTCTGGCTGCGCGACGCTCACCGGACCCTCCAGCCGGCGCAGCGCGAGGAGGTGCTGTCGAAGTTCCGTGAGGAGGGCGAGGAGGGTCTGCCGCTGTACCTCAAGCTCGCGTTCGAGGAGGCCAGGCTCTGGCGCTCGGGTGAGGCGCACGAGCTCCACCCCGGGATCCAGGGCCTCATCCAGGAGGACCTGTTCCGCCGACTCGAGGCCCCCGCCGCGCACGGCCCGATGCTCGTCGACCGCGCGCTCGGCTACCTGGGCGCCGGGAAGAACGGGCTCACCGAGGACGAGCTGCTGGACGTGCTCGCCGCCGACGAGGGGTTCTGGTCCGACTTCGTCGCGCGCTCCCAGCAGCAACATGAGCTGCCGGCACGCCAGGTGCCGGTCTCCGTCTGGTCGCGACTCTTCTTCGACCTTCGCCCGTACCTGGTCGAGCGCGCCGCGGACGGTACGGCGCTCCTCGGCTTCTACCACCTCCAGCTCGCCGAGGCGGTCGCGGCCCGCTACCTGGACGGGGGCGACGGGGTCGCCCGGTACGCGGCGCTGGCGTCGTACTTCGCCGCACGGCGGGATCGGCAGGGCCTCGAGGGCAACCTGCGGGTGCTCTCGGAGCTGCCGTACCAGCAGACGAGGGGCCGCCTCTGGGACCCGCTGTTCGAGACGCTCACCGACTTCACGTTCCTCGAGCGCAAGGCGACCGACGTCGGCGTCGTCGTCTCGACGGACGTCGAGGGCAACGAGACGCGCACCTACACGGGCGTGTACGCCCTCGAGGAGGACTT
>DAIUEM010000077.1:0-8310 GCA_036845105.1 Actinomycetota bacterium
CACGCGATGTTCGACGGAACGGTGACGGCGGTCGTCGACGGCGTCGCCGAGCGGCAGTGGCTCCACGTGATCCGCGAGACCGCGCTCGTCCTCAAGAACGCCTTCACCTTCCAGGCAACGCCGAGCGGTGCGCGGCGCCTGGCCGGCAACCACGTGATCGTGGGGTCGGGGACGACGTTCGCCCTGTTCGCTCACCTGGCTCCCGACACCATCACCGTTCGGGAAGGACAGGAGGTGCACGCCGGCGACGTGCTCGGACGGGTCGGTCACACGGGCAACTCGACCCTCCCGCACCTGCACGTCCAACTGATGGACTCGCCCGACCCGCTCGAGGCGGGCGGCATCCCGTGCGCGTTCACCGCGTACGAGGCCGAGCGAGCCGGCCGCTGGGTGCGCGTCGAGCGTGGCATCCCCAGGTGGCGCGAGCGCATCCGCTCGGTCGCGGGCTCCGAGTGGCCGCTCGAGCGATAGGGGTTCGACCGGTGACGCCCCCGGGCCGTTCAGCCCGCCGTCTCCCACAGGCCGAGCGTGTTCCCCTCGGTATCGGTGAAGTAGGCGAACGCGCCCATGCCCGGGACCTCGGTCCGGGGCTGGACCACCATGCCGCCGGCGTCCTCGATACGCTTCAGCGCGTCCTCGACCGACGCGACCCCGATCGTCAGCACCGGTGAGACGGGCGTCGTCGGCGTCCGCTGCATCATGCCGCCGTTGATCGCCCCGGGCTCCTTCGGCATCTGCTGCTCGTCGACCTCGACGGTCCGCAGGATCGTGTAGTCGACCTCGGGGACGTCGTCGATGCCCCACCCGAACGCCGAGCCGTAGAACTCCTTCGCGCGGTCGAGATCGCCGGCCGGGATCTCGAAGTGGATGACCTTGTCCATCGCTCCCCCTCCTCCCACGAATCGACGAGGGTCCCACGGCCGGCCGTTCTGGTGCAAGGTAAGGGCGATCCAGGGCCGAAGGAGGCGGGATGATCCCGGTCAGCGAGGTGCGTGTCGTGCTGGTGGTCGACGACTTCGAAGCCGCCACACACCTGTACCGCGATGTGTTCGGGCTCGAGGTGTTGATGGACCTGGAGGCCGACGGCGGCCGCGGCGTGATCCTCGGGCTGCCCACGACGACGCTCGAGCTCGCCGACGCCGAGCACGGCGAGATCGTCGACAGGCTCGAGGCCGGCCGAGCGCTCGGCGACCGCGTCCGGATCGCCGTCCAGGTGGACGACCTGGTTCGGGCGGCCGAGGCCGTCGCGGCGACCGGTGCCGAGCCGATGGCCGAGCCCGTGGACACGCCGTGGGGCGACCGCAACCAGCGCTTCCGAGGCAAGGACGGCCTGCAGCTCACGCTGTTCCAGGCGCCCTGAGGGCGGCCGTCAGGAGTACGCGGCGATCTGGATCAGGTTGCCGCAGGTGTCGTCGAGCACCGCCGTGGTGACCGGCCCCATCTGCGTCGGCTCCTGCGTGAATCGGACGCCGAGCGCGAGCAGGCGCTCGTACTCGGCCTGCACGTCGTCGACCGCGAACGACGTGAACGGGATCCCGTCGCCGGCGAGCGCCGCCTTGAACGGGCGCGCGGCCGGATGGCTGTCGGGCTCGAGCAGGAGCTCGGGACCGTCGGGCGCCTCGGGCGAGACCACGGTCAGCCACCGGGCCTCGCCGAGCGGGACCTCGGTCTTCTTCTCGAACCCCAGCACCTCCGTGTAGAAGCGCAGGGCCTTGTCCTGGTCGTCCACGAGCACGCTCGCGAGGTTGATCTTCACGACCGTTCCTCCCCTCCATCGATGGGCCAACGCTCGACGATCTGCCGCAGCGGCGACGTGTCGAGGTGGTGGAACTTGTACCGGCCCTCCCGGTGGGTACGGACGAGACCGGCGCGCTCGAGGACCTCCAGGTGCTGCGAGATCGCCTGCCTCGACGACGCCAGGCCGTGCTTCATCGCCAGCCGCGTGCAGATCTCGAACAGCGTCTGCCCGTCCCTGTCGGTCAGCTCGTCCAGGATCGCCCTCCTCGTCCGGTCCGAGATCGCCCGGTACACGTCCTCCACGGGATGCGATGATAGGCAAGTCATTGCTTGCCTGTCAAAAGAGCGGTCGGTCAGGGGCGGCGGATCGGCGCATCCGGGATGATGGGCCGCATGCCTCGAGCCCTGACCGAGCGATCGCTCCGCACGGGGGTTCGAGC
This sequence comes from Actinomycetota bacterium, assembly GCA_036845105.1. Lineage (GTDB taxonomy): Bacteria > Actinomycetota > UBA4738 > UBA4738 > HRBIN12 > HRBIN12. The sequence continues at coordinate 2,178 of DAIUEM010000077.1, forward strand.
GCTCGCCGCCGAGCACCCGGATCTGGCGGCCTCGGTCGAGCGGTTCGGGCCGCCGCCGCTGTGGGCGCGCGAGCCGTCGTTCGCGACACTCGTGCATCTGATCCTCGAGCAGCAGGTGTCGCTGGCGTCCGCGCTCGCCGCGTTCGAGCGCCTGCGGCTCGCGACCGGTGACGTCACACCCACCACGTTCCTCACGCTCGACGACCCGACCCTGCGCGAGATCGGATTCAGCCGGCAGAAGACGGGCTACGCGCGAGACCTGGCGCTCGCGCTGACCGACGGGTTCGACCTGGCCGCGCTGCAACCGCTCGAGGACGACGATGTGCGACGCGAGCTGATGCGGCTCCGCGGCATCGGGCGGTGGACGGCGGACGTGTACCTGATCATGTGCCTGCGTCGACCCGACGTCTGGCCGCACGGCGACCAGGCGCTCGCGACCGGGGCGATGGAGCTGCTCGGGCTCCCCGGGCGCCCGACGTTCGACGAGCTCCACGCGGTCGCCGAGCGGTGGCGCCCGCTCAGGGCCGTCGCCGCGCGGATCGTCTGGCACCACTACCTGGGCGTGCGCGGCCGCTGACTACTGCGTGGCCAGCACGAGCCGAGCGCGGAGCACGCGGAGCGCCTCGGCGTCGCCCGAGCGGGTCACGCGGTCGTCGCCCGCTCGGCCCCAGAGCCACAGCACGACATCGGACGGATCGCCCTCGACGGCGGCGTCGTGCGCGCCGTCGCCCTCGGTCACCGTCACCGCCTCGCGCGAGAGCTCGACGTTCCACGTCCGGCCGCCGGTCGACACCGCCGTGCGCTGGCCTTTGGCGGCGTCGTCGGGCGCCTCGGACCAGTCGCCGGCGAGCATGATGTGCAGGATCTCGTCCACGCCGTCGGTCGCGAGGTCCGCGTCGATCGGCGTCGGGGTCCCCGCCGCGAGCTCGGCGTCGGCGCGATGGACGGCGGTCTCGTGCGCCATGCGCCGAGCCCAGAAGCCGACCGTCTGGTCCGGCGGCCACCAGGTCGCCGAGGGCGTGGTCGGCTCGCTGCGGTCGAACATCTCGAGCAGCCGTCCGTGGGCATCGGAGAGCCACTCGACCGGATCGCGGTCGGCCGGCCACTCGGGCGGCCACGGGTCGGGAGCCTGCTGGAGCAGCGTGCAGGCGATCTTGTGCTCGTAGACCTCGGCCACGTGGCTCACGAGATCCCGCACGGTCCACCCGGGGCAGGAGGGCACGTCGTCGGCGAGCCCGCCGCTCGCGACCTCGGCGAGCCGGCGCCCGTCGCCGCGGACGTGCGCGACGTACGTGCCGTAGTCCATGACGGCCGAGCCTAGCAGCGCTACGCGATCGGCTTCTCCCAGAACTCCCAGCTGAAGGCCTCGCGCATACCGGCGTGCTCGTACAGCCGCGTGGCACCGGTCGGATTCTCGGCGTCGACGCTGAGCTCGGCGCGTGGGATGCCGCGCCGGTGGAGCTCGGCGAAGGCGGTCTGGAGCAGCGCGAGGGCGATCCCACGGCGGCGCCAGGGCTCGCGGACCGCCAGATCGCCCACCAGGGCGGTGTCCTCGGCGCGCGGGGAGCTGGCCCGACAGATCGCGGCGCCGACCACGTCCTCCCCTTCGGTCGCGAGGAACCACAGGCTCTGGTCGAAGGACGGATCGCCCTCCAACTCCTCATGGCGCCACTCCTCGAACGAAGGGAACCGGTAGCCCCAGTGCCCCGCGAACCCCTCCGCGAGCGCGGCGTGCGTGGGGACCTCGTCCCTGCCGGGCTCGAACGTCCGGATCCGGATCCCCTCGGGGACCGCAGGGCGGGTCGGCGCGTCGCCGAGCTCGATCCGCATCATCCAGAACGTGCGCACGTACGTGTAGCCGAGCGCCTCGAAGAGCCGCCCGGCCGGCTCGTTGCTGGTGAAGCGCGCGACCCGGAGCGCGCCGCCTGCCCCGGCGGAACGCTTCCGCGCCCGCTCCTCGCCGAGCCGCAGGAGCCACGCGTTCAGCCCCTGGCCCCACAGCTGCGGGCGCACCGCCGGGAGCTGCTCGATCTGCAGGGGCTCGGCCACGACGTCGAAGGACAGGTGGCCGACCGGCACGCCGTCCGGCCCGAGCAACAGGACGTCGGGCAGCGCGGGGTCTCGGCCGGGTGAGGTGAGCACGTTGTGCACCTCCTCGGCCGTGGTCCACGGGGGCCCGATCTCGGCGACGGTGACCGCGTTCATGAGCTCGGCGATCTGCGCCGCGTCGTCGGCGCTCGCAGGCCGGACCGTGTAGCCCTCGGGCGGCTCCATGGCGCGTACCTTACGCGGAGATCAGATCGGCGCGGCGCGCACGACGCTCGGGGTGCGCTGCGACAGAGCGTCGTGCAGCTCGAGCGCGCGCTCCACGTCGTCGAGGCTGGCCGTGGCGCGAGGACGGAACGACATCAGCCTGGCGCCGCGGATCTCGAGCCCCACGCCGGACTCGACCCGGAGCAGCCACTCCCATCATCCGCGCGTCGAGGAAGGCGCTCGCGAAGCGAGGGTCGGCCGAGCGAACCTCGAACCGGCGGTTGAAGGCCTCGGACTCGGTGCGGATGTCGGGCATCGCGACGGTCGAGCGCAGCCGCGAGACGAGGCTCTCGGGGACGACCGAGAGGTCCGGCCACCACGGAGGCGTGTCGGTCAGCACGCACGTGTGGCGGACGTAGTCGTCGAGCTGCGGATCGCTCGTCGGCGCGCACCAGGAGCCTGCACGAGCGCGAGCACCGCGGCCACCCCCACGATGGCGACGACCCCGATCAGCAGCCCGGTCGCCGTCGAGGCCCTCATCGGTGCTCCCGGGCGCTCATCGCCGTGTTCTACCGCGCGAAGGCGCCGAACGCGAGGCCGAACGACCGACGTCCGCCCGAGGGAGTAGGTTGCGTCTCGCACTCATGTCGAGACCCGGACATCCGCTCCGACGGGATCGCGACGACCGTCGGACGGAAAGGGGAGGTGGGGGATGAAGTACATCGTGATGATGTTCGGGGACCAGGCCACGATGGTGGAGACGCGGTCCATGGAGTGGATCCGCGGCATGATCAAGTTCATGGAGGGGATCAAGCAGGAGCTCGAGGACTCGGGCGAGCTCGTCGATGCCCAGGGGCTCGCCGATCCCACCGAGGCGAAGACCGTCCGCTACGAGGGCGGTATGCCCGTAGTCACCGACGGCCCGTTCGCCGAGGCGAAGGAGTCCCTCGCGGGCTACTGGATCATCGAGGCGTCCGAGGAGCGAGCGCTCCAGTTCGCCTCTCGGGTGGTGGCGTTCATCGAGGGACCCGTCGAGGTTCGCCAGGTGATGTCCGCCCCGCCCCCCGAGTTCACCACCTGACCGTCTCTCGTCGTTGGTGGTCCCTCGGAGCGGGGGCCGAACGTCTGCAGCCAGCACTCACGGCGTGGGCGACGATCGTGACGTGGAGCGCTCCACCGCAACGCAGAACACGATCCCGATTGGGCCGGACACGCATGCCGACCTCCTGCGCCGGCCGCTCGACGTCGTCATGACGACCGAGATGCCCGACGGCCGCCTCCAATCGACGGTGGTGTGGTTCAGCGTCGACGGCGGCGACGTGCTCGTGAACACGATGCGCGAGTTCCGCAAGGCCCGGAACCTCGCCGAGCGTCCGCGCGCGACCGTCCTCGCGATCGAGCCCGAGGGCGAGCGCCGCTGGGTCGAGATCCGGGCGTCCGTGACGCTCAAGGACGAGGGTGCGATGGCGCACCTCGACGGGCTCGCCGGGGCGTACTGCGGCGCCGAGCGCTACTTCGGCGGGGTCGTGCCCGCCGAGCTCGAACGGATCGAGCACCCGATCCTGTGCCGGCTCCACCCGACCCGCGTCTCGACCGGGCCGGCCCTCCTGCCCGAGCCGCCGGGCGGCCGGCTCCCGCCCCGTCCGAGTGACCCACCCCGTCCGTGTGGGGGCGAGCCGCTGATCCCGGCCTCTCATCGCGAACTGCTCGAGCGCCCGCTCCTCGGCGCGCTCGCCACGCCGCTGCCCACCGGCGCGCAGGTGCACCCCACGTGGTTCGAGCTCGACGGCAACGACGTCCTGGTCAACACGACGCGGGAGCGCGCGAAGGGCCGGAACCTCGCGCGGGACCCTCGCGCCACGATGCTCGTCGTCGACCCCGAGGACGGCAGCCGCTGGATCGAGATCCGGGGCGACGTCGACCTCGTCGAGCGGGGAGCGCTCGAGCACCTCGACCGCCTCACCCGCCGGTACACCTCGCACCCGCGCTACTACGGCCACGTCTACCCCGCCGAGCGCGCCGAGCGCGAGACGCGTGTCATCGCGCGGATCCACCCCCGACGCATCAACGTCGACGCGGTCCACCGCTGAGGCGCGGACGCTTCCGCGCCGGCGCGAGAAGATTCCCCGATCCGATGTCGAGATCGGCGCGCCGGCTCCGACAACGGTCGAGAGCGCAGACACCGGACGGAAGGGGGAAGCGCCATGCAGAAGATCACCACGTTCCTGTGGTTCGACCACCAGGCCGAGGAGGCCGCCGAGCACTACGTCTCGGTCTTCTCCGGCCGGCCGGGCGGCGACGCGAGCACATCGAAGGTCCTGAGCGTCGCCCGCTACGGCGAGGCGGGGCCGGGCGAGCCGGGCACGGCGATGACCGTGAACTTCCAGCTCGAGGGCCAGGAGTTCATCGCCCTGAACGGGGGGCCCGAGTTCACCTTCGACGAGGCCATGTCGCTGTTCGTCCGCTGCGGCTCGCAGGAGGAGGTCGACTACTTCTGGGAGCGGCTAACCGACGGTGGCGAGGAGAGTCAGTGCGGCTGGCTCAAGGACCGCTACGGCCTGTCCTGGCAGATCATCCCCGACCGGCTCATGGAGCTGCTCGGCGACCCGGATCCCGAGCGTGCGAAGCGAGCCATGGCGGCGATGCTCGAGATGCGCAAGATCGACGTCCCGACGCTCGAGCGCGCCGCGGAGGCCGCGGCCTGAACGACCCCGCGCACGTCGAGGACCTGTTGCGTGAGCTCGCGCCGCAGGTCCTCGGCGCGCTCGTGCGCCGGCACGGGCGGTTCGACGCGTGCGAGGACGCCGTGCAGGAGGCGCTCCTCGCCGCCTCGCGGCGGTGGCCCGTCGAGGGCCTGCCCGAGAACCCGCGCGGGTGGCTGATCGCCGTCGCGAGCCGGCGCCTGGTCGACGAGGCCCGCAGCGAGACCGCGCGGCGCCGGCGCGAGGAGACCGTGGCGGCGCTCGACCTCCGGCGCCCGGCCGGCGTGCAGACGCAGGACGACACGCTCGCGCTCCTGTTCCTGTGCTGCCATCCCACGCTGTCAGTGCCGTCGCAGCTCGCGTTGACGCTCCGGGCGGTGGCCGGGCTGACCACCGCGCAGATCGCGACCGCGTTCCTCGTGCCCGAGCCGACGATGGCCCAGCGCATCAGCCGCGCGAAGCAGAGCATCAGGCGCTCCGGCCTGCGCTTCGAGCTGCCGCCCGAGCCCGAGTTCGGCGAGCGCCTGCGCGTCGTGATGCACGTCCTCTATCTGCTCTTCAACGAGGGCTACACGGCGAGCGGCGGCCCGGACCTCCTCCGGACCGACGTCACGGCCGAGGCGATCCGCCTCGCGCGGATGCTCCGCGGGCTCCTCCCGGGCGAGGCGGAGGTCGCCGGCCTGCTCGCCCTCATGCTGCTCACCGACGCCCGGCGAGCCGCGCGGACGGACGCCGACGGCTCGCTCGTCCCGCTCGCCGAGCAGGACCGCACCCTGTGGGACCGAGCGCAGATCGAGGAGGGGCTCGCGCTGGTGACCCGCACGCTCGGCTCCGGGCCCGTCGGTCCGTACCAGCTGCAGGCGGCGATCACTGCCGTCCACGACGAGGCGCCGAGCGCCGATCGGACCGACTGGCCGCAGATCCTGACGCTCTACGACGTGCTCGAGCGAGTCTCGCCCGGGCCGATGGTCACGCTCAACCGCGCGGTGGCGCTCGCGATGGTCGAGGGGCCGAGGGCCGGGCTCGCGCTCCTCGGCACGCTCGACGCGGACGAGCGGATGGCCCACACGCACCGCCTGGACGCGGTCCGCGGCCACCTGCTCGAGATGGCGGGCGACCCGTCCGCCGCGCGCCAGGCCTACCTGCGCGCCGCGCGCCGGACCGCGAGCCTGCCCGAG
>DAIUEM010000078.1:0-8277 GCA_036845105.1 Actinomycetota bacterium
GCCTTCTCCTTCAGGATCAGGTACGTCCGCATGCAGCCCCTCGCGAACGCCTTCACGTCCTCGTAGTCCGCGGTGCGGTAGGCGTGCGCGTCGAAGTGGCGGCTGCCCTCGTACCCCACGTCCTCGAGGAACTTCACGAGGAAGAACGCCTGCTTCGGGTTCGCCGACCCGAACCGCAGGTCCTGGTCGTACCGCCCAGGGATCTGGTCGTTCAGGTCGATGTGGAACAGCTTGCCCATCGCCCACGCCTGCGCGACCTGGTGCGTGAAGTTGAGGCCCGCCATGTGCTCGTGCGCGACCTCGGGGTTCACGCCCACCATCTCGGGGTGGTCGAGGGTCGAGATGAACGCGAGCATCGCCCCGGTCGTCGCCAGGTAGATGTCGGCGCGCGGCTCGTTCGGCTTGGCCTCGAGCGCGAACCTCAGGTCGTAGCCCTGGTCCTTCACGTACGCGCACAGGAAGTTCATCGCGTCCGTGAACCAGCCGAGCGCGCGGGCCGGGTCCTTCGACGAGTCGGTCTCGACGCCCTCGCGGCCGCCCCAGAACACGTACGTCGTCGCGCCCAGCTCGACGCCGAGGTCGATCGCGCGCATCGTCTTCCGGATCGCGAACGCGCGCACCTTCGGGTCGCTCGCCGTGAACGCGCCGTCGCGGAAGATCGGGTCCGCGAACAGGTTCGTCGTGGCCATCGGGACGACGACGCCGGTCGCGTCGAGCGCCTTCTTGAAGTCCGCGACGATCTGGTCACGCTCGTGCGCGCTCGCGTCGATCGGCACGAGGTCGTTGTCGTGCAGGTTCACGCCCCAGGCGCCCACCTCCGCGAGGAGCTCGACGAGCTGCACGGGCGACAGCCGCTCCCTCACGGCCGGGCCGAACGGGTCCGCACCCACGTTCCCGACGGTCCACAGGCCGAACGAGAACTTGTGCTCGGGCTTCGGTTCGTACGCCATCGGACATCACCTCCACCGCCGGGCACTCGTCCCGACGCTCGTGCGGGGCCGCGCGGCCTCGCGTGGACGGAACCTGATTCCGAACACCCTCCTCCTATCCGGTCATCACCATCACCCGGTCGGGGCGGAGCAGGAACGGCGGCAGCCACGCCGGGATGTTGGAGAACGGCAGCACGTCGGGGTGGAGTGCGATCCCCAGCGCGTCCTCCATGAACCGTCGGCGTGCCGAGATCCGCTCCCACGCCTGCGGATACGTGTGCGCGAAGGCGGTGCGCAGGCCTTCGTCGGCGAGCGCGACGCCGTCCTCGATGTTCGTCGTGAAGTACTCGGTCCCGGTCGCCGGGATGACGTCCACCTGCAGCGCCATGCCCGAGCGGAGCTCGACCGTCGAGCCCGGCGCGATCGGGGAGTTCACCCACTCGTCCAGGTGGATCTGGTGCCCCGGGTTCAGGAAGATCCCGAAGAACGGGTCGCCGAGCCGACGCGCGACGATCTCGTGCAGCGCGCCGCCGGTCTGGCCGACGTGGAGCGCGCCGTACCACTCGGCGACGGCTCCGACGTACGGCGCGACGAGCCGGTCGACGTAGTCGCGGATGCCCTCGGGGAGCTCGGCGGCGTCCTCGACGACGAAGCCGGCTCGGCAGTTCAGCGCGCCCCAGATGCCGAACGCGACCGTGAACCGGTCGCCGCGCTCGATCACCCGGTCGTCGGGGCTGAGCAGCCCGAGCGACGCGCGCTCGCCGGCGGTGAGCATCAGGTGGCACGACAGGGGCGCCCCGTTCCAGCCGAGGAGGGCGACCGCATCGCGCTCACGCATCCCGGGTCGCAGCCCGTGCAGGAGCCGGCGCACGCCCTGCGAGGTGAAACAGGCCGCGTGCTCGAACGACGCGAGCTGCTCGACCTCGTTGACGACGCGCAGGCCGTCCGCCGCCCCGATGAACAGGTGGGCCGCGTTCTCCACGACCGCTCCCATGTCGCGAAGCGTGTCGACGAGGAACGCCGGCGCCTCGATCGTGCGGCGATCCGCGTACTCCTTCCAGCCGACGACGCCGACCCGGCGGTCCTCGCGGATCCCCTCGTCGGCCAGGATCTCGATCAGGGGCCGCGAGCGGTCCCTCGGCTGCCCGGACAGGCTGAGGTCCTGGAACAGGTGGCGCCGCATCGGCAGCGGCGCGGCGCCGGCCATCCCGTGGCACTCGTTCCCGACCAGGATCGCCGGGTCGCCCTCGGGCCCGACGACGAGCAGGGCCTCCTCGAAGCGAGGGTCGAAGCCGGTCAGGTACGCGAGGTTCGCGCTGTGCTCTCGGTCGGCGTACACGACGATCCTGTCGTAGCCGTCCTCGTCCATCCGGGCGCGAAGACGCTCGAGCCGGGCCGCGTACGTCGAGGCGGGGATCTCGGGCGCGGTCTCCGGCATCCCGAAGTCCGGGAGGTCGACCTCGGCCAGGCGCGCGACGGCCACCGTCACCCCTCCGTTCCCGGTGGGGTCCAGCGCCGAGCCTCGTCCGCCCCGCGCTCGACCACGGCGAACCCGTTCGCGGGCATCTCCAGCCAGGGGCCCGTCTCGCCGTCCGGCCACTCGACCCGGACCTCGGCGCCGTCGGCCTCGCCGATCCCCACGTGGATCCAGCCGAGCTGTCCGCCGGCGTGCCCGCCGCCGAGGGTGATCTCGCGCTCGACCGTCCGGTCGCCGAACCGGACCGTGACCCACGACCCGATCGCGTCGCGGTTCGGCGCAGGCTGCTGGAGCCGGACCGCGACCCAGTTGCCCATCGGCTCGGGGTCGGCGGCCGAGCCCCGGCCGACGTTGCGCCACAGGCCGACGTTCTCGCGCCGGTTCACCTGGACCAGGTCGAGCAGCCCGTCCAGGTTCAGGTCGACGAGCGCGGCCCCGCGCCCACGGACGAATCGCGCGATCCCGGCTTCGACCGAGCCCTCCACGAACGTCCCGTCGGGCTGGCCGAGCAGCAGGTTGTCGGGATCCTTCGCCGCGAACTCGGGGATCGCCTCGACGTTACCCTTCGAGATGAACAGGTCGACGAACCCGTCATCGTTCACGTCCTGGAACTCGGGATGCCAGGCGGTGGACGGCAGCACGTCGCCGCCGGTGTGGGGGCGGTGCGCCGTGACCCCTCGCTCGAGCGCGATGTCCACGTACGTGGGTCCGGTGGCGCTCTCGGCCAGGGTCTGGAGCCGGTTGTCGCCCTGGCTCGTCAGGAACACCTCGGGTCGGCCGTCGCCGGTGACGTCGTACGTGGCGATGCCCATCCCCCAGAGCACGAGCCGCTGCCAGCCCTCCTCCTGCGTGTACGGGCGCGGCGACTCGCCCTCGGCGATCCGCCACAGCTGCTCCTGGCCGTCGGTGTAGTAGTGGCGGTCGTTCGCCATGCGCAGGTCGCGCTGGCCGTGGCGTCCCCAGTCGCTGAACAGCACGGACAGCGTGCAGTAGCCGGGGGTGAGCGGGATCGGCTCGGCGTACGCGGTCCCGTCCGCGGTGGGTCGCACGAGGTCGCTGTCCGCGCACGTCGCACGCCGCTCGATCCCTTGGAGCTCGAGGTAGTTCCCGAAGGCCAGGGTCGGCAGCGCCGCCGAGCCCTCCCACGTCGCGCTGAACCCGGCGGTCCACTCGGCGCCGCCGTCGACGCCCCAGGTCTCGTTCGCGCGCTCGAACCGGCAGTCGCCGAGACCGCGGAGCAGGACGTTCTCGCCGACCCGCAGGACGGCGAGGTCGACGACCCCGTCGCCGTCGACGTCGATCGGATAGGCGCCGACGACGTCGGTGAGGTCGGTGGCCGGGTCCGGCACCTGCGCGAACCGCAGCTCGCCCCCGATCGGGCTCTCGTTGCGGTACAGCGCGGCGGGGTTGGCACCGCCGGCGAGGTACAGATCGGGCCGGCCGTCGTCGCTGCAGTCGAACGCCGCGACCCCGCCGCCCACGAAGAACGTGAACCCGCCCTCGTACGCGTGCACGACCCCTGCCGCGGCGGCCTCCTCCACGAACCGGGGCGGCCCCATCGCGGTCACGGGCTCGTCGGTCCAGACCGCGTCGAAGGCGCGGACGCCGCCGAACCCGGCGAGCGAGCCGGCGGCCAGCCCCGCGAGGAACAGCGCGGCCACCCGCGTGTGGACGCCTCCGCCGGGATCAGCCTTGGCCATCGACCGCTCCCTCGTAGTACCGCTGGGCCCGCGCCCACGCCGCCATGCCGCACTCGGCGCCGATCCGTCGGCCCGCGAAGTCGTCGGCGGCGATGTGGATCCCGCCGTACAGACGCGAGATGCCGGCCTGGTCGGCGGCGTCGTAGTAGGTCGCCCATTGGAGCACGACGTCCCGCGTCGGCCCGAGTTCGACGTGGAGCGCGCCGGCGGGGATCGTCCACTCCGCCAGACCGCCGGGGAAGTACCCGCTGCCGGTGATGGCAGTGAGGACCTCGGCCGCGGCGCGGCTGAAGGTGCTGTGCCCCGACACGTACCCCGCGAAGGCCGGGGTCACGAACGTGGCCTGCTGGTAGGGGACCCACTCGGTCGCGAGGATCCAGTCGACGCCGCCCGTGTCCGTGTCCGGATCCTCGGGATTGCCCGCCCAGGCGTGGATCGCGATCTCGCCCTCGTGGCCGGCGAGTGCCTCGTGATGCCCGCCCGGCGCGGTCGTCCGCTCGGTGATCACCTCGACGAGGCCCTCCTCGAGCGGGAGGCCCCGCGGGTCGTACGAGGGGCCGTCGGGGTCGCTCGACTGGCCGTGCCCTCCCATGAACCGGATCATCGAGATCGGCCGGACCGAGTCGTAGTACCCCTTCGCGCCCCACGCGGCGATCGCGGCGTCGTGGACCGCCCCGTTGAGCGCCAGGTACAGCTTCACGTCCCACTCGAGCCGGTCCACCTCCGGTCCCGACCCGCCGATCCGGAACTCGAACCCCGGGGAGTCCGAGACCGCGTTCGCCACCACGTTCCAGTGACCCGGCGGGGTTTCCGACTTCGGCCCGTCGGCCCAGAACTCGGTGAGGGCGCGCGTGAAGTCACCCCGGTTCACGACGTTCGGCGCGTACGGCTCGCCGGTGACGGGGTTCGTCGCGTACCCGTGCCCGGCGTTCGTCCCGAGCGGGTTGGCCCCAAGGGAGGCCGGGGAGATGTCGACCATGACGCCCTGCGCCGGGTCGAGCTGACCGCTCTTGTCGATCACCTCGACGGCGTCGGCCTTGTAGTCCCGGTCCGAGACCGGGTCGCCGAGGAACGGGGGAGGGCCCGGGTCCATCGGCAGACCGTCCTCGCCGGCGTCGGGGAGCGCGAACCCGCTCACGAAGCCCCAGTGGGGCCCGAGGAACTGTTGGACGGTGTCGTCGATCGGGATCCCGTTCTGCGAGACCGCCTGCTCGAGCTGGAGAGGCTGCCACCGGTTGGGGTCCTCCATCTCGATCGGGCCGGGCGACGCCACCTCGAGGGGCGCGTTCACCGGCGCGTAGTCGCTCGTGTAGCCCTCGGCCTCGTTCGCGCCGTCGGCGAGGCCGACATCGATCACCGCCGCCGCGATCCGGTTCCCGAGCGCCGCCGGTGAGCCGCCCTCGGTGCTCGTGACGTCGATGGGGTAGCACAGGTCCTCCATGAGCCGCCCGAACTCGAGCAGCGAGTCCGTCCCGCCGACCGAGGTTCGGTACCGGTGCTGGAGCAGCCGGAAGGCCGCGTAGCTGATCGCCTCGTTGCGCGCGGCCTCGAGGTCGTCGGCGGTGTGCTTCTCGTGGACGAAGACGCCGGCGGCGTCGGCGTCGTAGGCCGCCCATGCGTCCCACATCGCTGCGGAGACGTGGAAGAGGTTCCGGGCGTGCACGGTGGGCGCCGGCAGCGCGCGCCGGATCGCGTTCAGCAGCGCCTCGTCCCACCGGCGGGCGACGGACCAGGCGGGCTCGGCGGCGACCGGCTGGCACTGCGGTTCGTCGTCGGAGGTGATCCGGACGCCGGCGGTCGCGACGACGACGATCGCGAGCCCGAGCACAGCACCGGTCAGGAACGACCACCGTCCGGTCCGGCGTCCCTGGGTCTCGCCCTGGCTCATCGAGCGCCCTCACGCGCCCCCGCGCGCTCGCCCACGCCCGGGCCGTCGAAGCTCGCGGGGTCGGCGATCACGCGCGACATGACGAGCTCGGCGGCGCCGATCAGCGAGGCGTCGGGGCCGAGGGCGCTGCACGCGATCGTCGCCATCCCTCCGGGAGCCGCGAGCGTCCGTTGCGCGCTGCCCTCCAGGACGGAGGGCTCGAGGAACGTGAACAGGCGCTGGTAGAGGCCGCCCAGGACGACCAGGTCCGGGTTGAACAGGTTGATGAGGTTGCCGATGCCGAGGCCGAGCCACCGTCCGACATCCGCGATGGCGCGCAGGGTGCGCTCGTCGCCGGCGGCGGCGCGCTCGGCGACCTCGGACAGGCGCCCGGCCCCCTCGCTCACGCCCGCGCGACGCAGGAGCGCCGCCTCGCCCGCCTCCGTCTCCCAGCAGCCGATCGCGCCGCACCGGCACACCGACCCCTCCGGGTTGATGAGCGTGTGGCCGGCCTCGCCTGCGTATCCGGCCGAGCCCAGCAGCGGCTTGCCGTCCACGATCACCCCGGCGCCGATCCCGACCTCGCCCGACACGTAGACGAGGTTCGCGATGCCCGGCTGCAGCCCGCGGCGATGCTCCGCGAGCGCGCCGAGATCGGCCTCATTCGCCGCGAGCACCGGCGCGCCGAGGTCGAGCTCGCCGGCGAGCATGGCGGAGATCGGGACGTCCCGCCACCCGAGGTTCGGAGCGAGGTGCACGAACCCGTCCGATCGTCGCGTGATGCCGACCACCGCGACGCCGACACCGACGAGCGAGTGGTCGGCCGGCAGCGAATCCAGCAGCGGCCCGGCCAGCTTCGCGACGTCCTGGACGGTCTCCTCGGGAGAGAAGCGACCCCGCGGCCGCGCCACGCGGACGAGGTTGTACACGTGACCACCCAGTCCCACCGTTGCGACGGCGATCGAGTCGACGGCGAGCTCGACCGCGAGCACCGACGCGCGGTGGGGCCGGACCTGGACCACCGGTGAGGGCCGGCCCGGACCCGAGCCCGGGGCGCCGGGGCGCTCCTCGACCAGCCCGATCGCGGTGAGCTCGGCGAGCAGGTCGGCGATCGTCGACCGGTTGAGCCCGGTCGCCTTCGTCAGATCGGAGCGGGACAGCGGTCCGGCCAGATGGAGACGCTCGAGCACGGCGCCGAGGTTGTGGCGCCGCACCTCGTCTGCGGCCACCCCTCGACGATGTCCGCGGCCGGGGCCACCCAGCGTGTCGTTGCCGGAGCTCGATTTCGTTGCTACCCCCGCGGAATCCACCCTCAGCGCTCGTCCTGACCGTTCGCCTCGGGGGCCGCTTCGGGAGCGTCGCGATGGACCCCTCGGCGCATCCAGGGTATTCCGTGCGCCGATCGCGCGCAACACGCGGTTCGAGGAGCAACGGATGGCGAACATCGAGCCCGACCGTGATTTGTTGGAGCCTCCTACGTTTGCGTTGGCGGACCCGTTGTGAGTATGCTCGGGGCGCTCTCGGATCCGACCGATCCCCGAGGCGCGTATACGTCGATGGAGAGGTTCGACGGGCGGAGCCGATAGCCGGGTGGGCCGACGGCACGTCGGACCGCAAGAGGGGAACGGTGGTGCGACCAGAGATGGCCGCCATCAGAAGGGGGGAGAGCATTGAGTAAGCGCCGGGTATGGGCGCTCCTCGCGGTGTTCGCGTTGGTCCTCGTCGCGTGCGGGGACGACGAGGGCGACGGCGGAGGGGCGACCGGAGGGGACGGCGGCGGGGACATCACCGTCGGCGTCTCGTGGAACAACTACAACGAAGAGCGCTGGGCGAAGTGGGACGAGCCCGCCATCAAGGAGGCCCTCGAGGCCGGCGGCGCCACCTACATCTCGTCCGACGCGGGGTCGTCCGCCGAGCAGCAGCTCGCGGACGTCGAGAACCTGATCTCGCAGGGGGCGAACGCGCTCATCATCCTCGCCCAGGACTCGGAGGCGATCGGGCCGGCCGTGCAGAGCGCCCTCGAGCAGGGCATCCCGGTCATCGCGTACGACCGCTTGATCGAGGATCCGGGCGCCCTGTACATCACGTTCGACAACGTCGAGGTCGGGCGGATGCAGGCCAGTGCGGTCTACGAGCAGGTCCCCAAGGGCAACTACGTGTTCATCAAGGGGAACGCCGCCGACCCGAACGCCGACTTCCTGCGTAGCGGACAGCAAGAGGTCCTGCAGGAGGCGCTCGACTCCGGCGACATCGTGAACGTCGGTGAGTCCTACACGGACAACTGGGACCCGGCGGTCGCCCAGA
>DAIUEM010000079.1:0-8250 GCA_036845105.1 Actinomycetota bacterium
CATCTGCACGACCGCCGGCACCGGGAGCTGCGGGTAGGCGATCTCGGTCACCCCAGGGCGGGCGATGTCGTCGCCGACGGGCTTCGCGGTCCGCTTCACGTGGCGGGCGATCGGCAGGATCAGCAGCCGGGCGTCGAACAGGTAGGGGTTGAGGAGCGCCAGGGCGTCCACCTCGCGCGGGCGCTCGGCGGCCAGGCGCACCGCGAGCGCCGCGCCGAAGGACTGCGCGAGCACGAGCACGCGCGTGCACCGCGTCCGGATGTCCTGGAGGCCGTGGGCGACCTCGGCGGACCACTCGATCCAGGGACGACGCGCGAGGTCCTCGAGCGTCGTGCCGTGGCCGGGCAGACGGACGCCGAGGACCGACACCCCCTGCTCGGCGAACCACTCGCCCATCGGCCGGAGCGATGCAGGGGAACCGGAGAAGCCATGGACCATGAGGACGCCGTCGTCGGCGCGGTCGAAGCGGAACGGCTCGGCGCCGGGGACGATCGCCTCGGTCACCGACCGGTCAGCGCGACGCTCGGCGGGCCGGGTTCACGAAGAGCTGGGCGACGATGTAGACGAAGAAGATCCCGATCACGCCCACGAGGATCGCGAGCACCCCGGCGAAGAACCACTCCAGGAAACCCCATGCAGCGAGCATGTCTCCACTCTATCGGACGTCCCGGCGCGCCGGGGGCCCGTTGGCCGGCGCTCGACCGTGCCGGTCAGCCCGGCGTCTCGACCACGAGCACCTCGGCCTCGACCCACGAGACGCCCACCCCGAGGTAGTGCGCAGAGGCCATCGACAGGTCGATCACCCGCTCCATGTTCCCGTAGGGACCCCGATCGTTCACGAGCACGATCGCGCAACGGTCGCCGTACCGGACGCGCAGGAACGTCCCCATCGGCAGCCAGCGGTTCGCGGCCGTGAACAGCGTCGGGTCGAAGATCGCGCCCATCGCCGTGGGCTGGCCTCCGAACTCCCAGCCGTACCACGAGGCGTAGCCGCCGAAGCGCTCGCCGGTCGCGACGAGGCCCTCCGGCGTCTCACACGTGCGCCCGCCGGTCGGCCCGAGGAGCGCGAGGTAGGGGGCCTGGTCCTCACCCCACGTGAGCGTCTGGAGATCCTCCCAGCTCCTGGCTCGAGCCTCGGCGTCGGCGAGCGCGAGGAGCTGCTCGTCGAACCACTCGTCCTCGACCCGCGCCTCCTCGGCGAGCGCGGCGGCCTCGGCGATCCGCTCCTGCAGCTCCCGGAGCCGGGCGCGGAGCTCGGCGAGCCGTGGCTCCAGGGCGCGCAGCTCCGACTCCGCCAGCGCGCGGAGCGAGGTCGAGACGATGCGGGCGCGCGCGAGGTCCCCGAGCACCCGCTCGTCGAGCGCGACGGTCCGCGCCAGGTACTCGGAGATCGACGCGAGGTCGGCGAGCGTCTCCGCGCCGAGGAGCGCCTCGACGGCGGTCCCGGGCCCGAGCTCGTACGCCGCGTCGATCCGCGCGTCGAGCGTCGCCTCGGCCTCCGCGACCGCCGCGTCGGCGGCCTCGGCCCGGCGCGCCGCGTGGACGTAGTCGACGGCAGCCCTGCCGATCGCCCGCTCGAGCCTCGCGTACGCACTCAGGAGCCGGTCGGCCCGCACGTGGAGCTCGACGAGACGCTCCACACGGGGGTCGTCGACGAGGTCGGGGTCCTGCAGGCCGAGCCGGCGCCGGAACGCGTCCGCGTCGTGCGCGAGGGCCGGTTCGGCGGGCGCGAGCAGGGCGGCCGCGAGGAGACTCGCGACAAGGGCGACCAGCGCGTACGTTCGCATGCCTAGAATCGTGACTCGACCACCCGGGGCCCGGTCTTGAGCCGGCCCCCTCGACGGGGAGCAGCGTGAAGCGTATCGGCATCCTGACCGGCGGCGGCGACTGCCCCGGCCTGAACGCGGCGATCCG
This sequence comes from Actinomycetota bacterium, assembly GCA_036845105.1. GTDB lineage: Bacteria > Actinomycetota > UBA4738 > UBA4738 > HRBIN12 > HRBIN12. The sequence continues at coordinate 1,915 of DAIUEM010000079.1, forward strand.
GGCCGTCGTCCGCAAGGGCATCGGCGTGCACGGGTTCGCCGTTCTCGGCTTCGAGGATGGCTGGCGGGGCGTCACGGACGGTGTCTTCCACGAGCTCACGGCGCAGTCGGTCCAGGGGATCCTGCACCGAGGGGGGACGATCCTGGGCTCCTCGGGCGCGAACCCGTACATCGAGGGCAAGGAGGAGGCGGCGCGCGCCGCGTTCGAGGACCTCGGGCTCGACGGCATCGTGGCGATCGGCGGGGACGGTACGCTGCGGACGGCGGCTCGCCTGGCCGCGGAGGGCTTCCCGGTGGTCGGTATCCCGAAGACGATCGACAACGACCTGGCCGGGACCGACGCGTGCATCGGGTTCGCGACCGCGGTGCAGGTCGCGACCGACGCGATCGACCGCCTCCACACCACGGCCGAGAGTCACAACCGCCTGATGCTCGTCGAGGTCATGGGCCGCAGCGCCGGCTGGATCGCGATCGAGGCCGGCCTCGCGGGCGGCGCCGACGCCATCTTGATCCCGGAGCGCCCGTTCGACCTGGATGAGGTCGGCAGACGGCTCCGGCGCCGGCACCTCCACGGACACTCGTTCTCGATCGTCGTGGTGGCCGAGGGGGCGAGCCCGGTCGAGGGCACGATCCCGATGCCGGAGTATCCGGTGGACGAACGTGGGTTCGTCCGGTACGGCGGGATCGCGCACCACATCCGTCCGGAGCTCGAGAGCCGCACGGGTTACGAGACCCGGGTGACGGTGCTCGGGCACGTGCAACGGGGCGGGAGCCCGGTCGCCGCCGACCGTGTCCTCGCGACGCGCTACGGTCAGGCGGCGGTCGACCTCGCGGCCGAGGGACGGTGGGGCAGGATGGTGGCCACACGCGGGGGCGATCTCACGGACGTCCCGCTGTCCGAGGCCGCGAAGACCCGGTCCGTCCCCCAGCAGCTGTACGCGGTCGCCGAGGTGTTCTTCGACCACTGAGCGGAGGTTCGCACGATGAGGATCGGGATCTTGACCGGCGGGGGAGACGTCCCCGGCCTGAACGCCTGTATCAAGGCCGTCACGCTCCGGGCCGAGGAGGAGGGCCACGACGTGGTCGGCATCCGCCGCGGCTGGGGCGGTCTGCTCGAGTGCGACCCGGACGATTCCGAGTCGGTCGCGGCCAACACGGTCGACCTGGACGCCGCGTCGGTCCGGACCATCGACCGGACCGGGGGGACGGTCCTGCACACCTCGCGCACGAACCCCGCGAGGGTCAAACCCGCGGACGAGCCGACGTTCCTGCGCGAGGGTCGCGAGGGCGACGAGGTCCGCGACCACACCGCCCACGTGCTGAAGGTGCTCGACCGGCTGAAGATCGACGCGATGGTGCCGATCGGCGGCGACGACACGCTCTCGTTCGCGCTCCGGCTGCACGAGGAGGGCGTCCCGGTCGTCGCGATCCCGAAGACGATGGACAACGACGTCCACGGGACGGACTACTGCGTCGGGTTCTCGACCGCGATCACCCGGACGGTGATCTTCATCCACCAGCTCCGCACGAGCGCCGGCTCGCACGAGCGGCTGGCCCTCGTCGAGGTGTTCGGCCGCTACAGCGGCGAGACGTCGCTCGTCTCCGCCTACCTGTCCGGCGTCGAGCGGGCCATCATCAGCGAGGTCCCGTTCGACGTCGAGAAGCTCGCCCAGATGCTGATGGACGACAAACGCACGAACCCGAGCCGCTACGCGATGATGACGATCTCGGAGGGCGCCACGATGGTGGGCGGGGAGATGGTGAAGGGCGGCACCGCCGACGCGTACGGGCACCAGAAGCTCGGGGGGATCGGTGAGATCACCGGCGAGGCGCTCAAGGAGATCACCGGCGAGGGCATCATCTACCAGCAGCTCGGCTACCTGATGCGCTCGGGCAGCCCGGACTCGCTCGACCTCATGGTCGCGATCAACTACGCGGTGATGGCGGCCGACCTCGTCGTGAACGGTGAGATCGGCCGGCTCGTGGCGATGCGCAACGGCAACTACGTCAACGTGCCGATCGCGGTCGTCCGCCAGGGGGTGAAGCGGGTGGACGTCGGCGCGCTCTACGACGTCGAGCAGTACCGGCCGAAGATCCTCCACGTGGACGGCAAGCCGATGTTCCTGTACTGAGCGGCTCTCCGCCGGCCCCTGCCTATACTGGGCGGATCGTGAGCGCCTTCCGGGTCGATCTGCGTTCGGACACCGTCACGAAGCCCTCGGCGGCGATGCGTCGCGCGATGGCCGACGCCGATGTCGGCGACGACTGGTTCGGCGACGACCCGACCGTGAACCGCCTTCAGGAGCGCGCGGCCGAGGCCGTCGGCAAGGAGGCCGCGCTCTTCGTCCCGACGGGCACGATGGCGAACCAGATCGGGTTGCGGCTGCACTTCCGCGGTACCGGCCACCTCGTGCTGGCCGAGGCCTCGGCGCACGTGTCGACGACCGAGGTCATGAGCTCGGCCGCGCTGTCCGGGATGGCGTTCAAGGGCCTGCGCGGAGACCGCCGAGGCCAGATCGTGCTCGAGCAGGTGGAGGCGGCCCTCGCGCCGGACGCCGAGGACGTCGAGATCGTGGACGTCGTCGCGGTCGAGGACACGCACGGGCACGCCGGCGGGCGCGTGATGGCGATGGAGGACCTCCGCGGGATCGCGAAGGCCGCCCGCGAGCACGACCTGCCCGTGCACCTGGACGGCGCCAGGATCTTCAACGCCTCGGTGGCGGCCGGCGTCCCCGTCACCGAGATCGCCGCCGAGGCCGACACGCTGATGTTCTGCGTCTCGAAGGGGCTCGGCGCGCCGATCGGCTCGCTCGTCTGCGGCCCCGCCGAGCTGATGCGCGAGGCGCGCCGGATGAAGATCCTGTTCGGCGGCGCGTGGCGGCAGGCCGGGGTGGTCGCGGCTGCCGGCCTGGTCGCGCTCGAGGAGGGCCCGAAGCGGCTCCCCGAGGACCACGACCGCGCCCAGCGCCTGGCCGACGGCGTCGCCGAGATCCTTCCCGGTGCGATCGATCCCGCCGACGTTGAAACGAACATGGTCTTCGCCGACACGGAAGCGGTGGGGCTGGACGCGCTCGAGGCGATCGGGCGGCTCCGGGACCTGGGCGTGGGCGCGACCTACGTGTCCGGCAAGGTGCGGATGGTCACACACGTCGACATCGACGACGACGACGTGCAGACGGCGCTGGCGGCGTGGCGGGCCGTCGCCGCCGACCGGTAGCAGATCCCGGCGGAGCCCGCGCGCCGGCGGACGAGGAGGCCTCGCCTGTGAAGCTGTTCGGAGCGAAGTACCCGGAAGAGATCGCGAAGCGCGTGCCGCCGGGTCAACGCCTGGTGAAGACGTGGCCGGTCCTGCACTTCGGCCCGATCCCGACGTTCGACGAGGCGGAGTGGCGCTTCGAGGTCACCGGCCTGGTCGACCACCCGTTCACGCTCACCTACGCCGAGCTGAAGGCACTCGGGCCCGTCGACGTGGGGGCCGACATGCACTGCGTGACGGGTTGGTCGACGCTCGACAACACGTGGACCGGCGTCCCGCTCCGGGTCCTCGCCGAGCGGGCCGGCGTCCGGCCCGAGGCGAAGTGGGTGATCGCGCACTGCGAGCACGGCTACACGTCCGACCTGTCGCTCGAAGCGATGCTGGACGACGACGTGCTCGTGGCCTGGGCGCACGACGGGCAGGACCTCACGCCCGAGCACGGGTACCCGCTGCGCCTCGTCGTGCCGAAGCGCTACGCGTGGAAGAGCGCGAAGTGGCTCCGCGGGCTCGAGTTCGCGGCCCACAACAAGCGCGGCTTCTGGGAGACGCGCGGGTACCACATCCACGCCGACCCGTGGCGCGAGGAGCGGTACTCGTACCAGGAGGGTCCGCGCGCCGAGCTCGAGCCGTAGGGATCAGGTCGCGAGCCGCCGGAGCGTCGCCAGCTCCCGCGCGCGCTGCTCCAGATCGGCCGGCGTCTCGAGCACCAGGTCGAGCGGCTGCACCTCGGGCCGGTGGAGGATCTCGAAGAAGCCCTCGACCCCGATCAGTCCCTCGCCGATGCGTTCGTGGCGGTCGCGACGCGAGCCCCGCGGGTGCTTCGCGTCGTTCGCGTGCACGAGCGTGAGACGCTCGGTCAGCCCCTGGTCCTGAAGCTCCGCGAAGCACGCGGCGACGCCCTCGGCGTCGTCCAGGCCGTAGCCGGTCGCGAACAGGTGGCACGTGTCGACGCACAGGCGCAGACGCTCGTCGCCGACCGAGTCGAACAGGGCTCGCGCCTCGGCGAACGTCGAGGCGACCGCCCCGGCCGTGCCCGCCATCAGCTCGACGAGCAGGCTCGTCCCGTCCACGAGCTCGAGCGCCGCGCGGAGCACCGACGCCGCCCGCTCGCAGGCGTCGGCCGGCTCGCCGGGACCGCCCGCGCCGGCGTGGACGACGAACCCGGCCGCCCCCGCGACCTCACACGCGGCCACCGAGCGCGCGACGAGCTCGAGCGACTTCGCGTGGAACTCTGGGTTCGGCGACGCGATGTTCACGAGGTACGGCGCATGGACGTACAGGGGCCCGACGCCGGCCTCGCGCCAGTCCGCACCGAAGCGCTCGGCCGTCTCGATCCGCGGGGCGGCCCACGCTCGAGGGTTCGACAGGAACAGCTGGACGACGTCGGCGCCGACGGTCCGGGCGGTCTCGATCGCCGTGCGGAGGCCGCCGGGCGTGCGGAGGTGCGCGCCGAACCTCACGCGACGTAGATCGTGATCGTGCTCCCGGCGCGGACGGTGGCGCCCGCCAGCGGGAGCTGCGTCGCCACCGTGAGCTGGCCGGTGGCGCCCGGCAGCTCGATCGCCTGTGGGACGAGGCCCAGCGAGCGGATCTTCCCGATCGCGGCGTCCTTCGTCATGCCGACGAGGTTCGGCGCCGGGAACTGCCTCGGCCCGAGCGAGACGACGATCGTGACGGTCTCGCCGGGCTGGAGCTTCGACCTCGGGTCGGGGCTCTGCGAGATCACGAGCCCGCGATCGACCTCGTCGGAGTACTTCGGCTCGACCTCCACGACCCACGTGGCGCCGAGGATCGACTCGGCCGTCCCCTGCGTCTCGCCGACCACCCTGGGCACCGGCTCGGGAGCCGGCCCCTTGCTCACGACCAGGTCGACGGTCGATCCCTGAGGGGTCTTGTCCTTCGCCGGGACGCTCTGCTCGATGACGCGATCCTCGGCGATCTTGTCGTCGTACCGCTCGGTCGGCTCGCCGAGCTCGAGGCCGACGCGCTCGAGCGCGCGGCGCGCCTCGGCCACCGTCTTGCCGACCAGATCGGGGACCTTCACCGGCGGCGGTCCGAGCGACGGTACGAGGACGACCTGCGAGCCCTCGCGGATCTGGGTCCCGGGTTCGGGCCGCTGCGACAGGACGCGCCCGGCCGGCGTGACGGGGTCGTGGTCGCCGGCCGCGATCCGCACCGTGAGACCGGCCTCCTCGAGCGTGGCCTGGGCGCCCTCGACGGTGGCGCCGACGACGCGGGGGATCCGCACGTCGTGCGGGATCGCGTAGGTCCAGACCCCCCACGCGGTCGCGGCCAGCGCGAGGAGCGCGAGCACGATGCCGGAGACTCGCCGACCCCGGCCGCGCCGCCTCGAGCGCTCGGACCTGGTGCGTGGGATCGTGACGGTGGTGGCGCGCGCGGGCATGTCGGGCGGCGGCAGGACCGCCACGTCCGGGACGAGCTCGCCGATCGGGGGGGCGGGAGGAAGCGCGCTCGCTTCCGCCTGGAGGTCGCGGCGCGCCTCGGCGGCGGATTCCGGGCGAAGCTCGCGGTCCTTCTCGGTCATCGAGGCCACCCACCCGTCGAGGCCGGGCGTGACGGCCGGGTTGCGGGCCGAGGCCGCAGGCACGCGGTCGCGCAGGTGCTTGTAGGCGATCGCCATCGGGGTCTCGGCGTTGAAGGGGATCTGACCGGTGAAGAGCTCGTACGCGACGATCCCGAGCGAGTACAGGTCGGTGCGTGGGTCGGCCGGCTCGCCCTGAAGCTGCTCGGGCGCGAGGTACTGGACCGTCCCGGTCACGTGCCCGGCGTGCGTGATCTGGGCGTCGGCGTACGCGCGCGCGAGCCCGAAGTCCGCGACCTTCGCGACGCCGTCGCGCGTCACCATGATGTTCTCGGGCTTGATGTCGCGGTGCACGATGCCCTGCCGGTGCGCGCGATCGAGGGCGGCGAGCGTCTGCAGGAGCACGTCGGCCGCCTGCGCCGGCGCGAGGACGCCCTCGGCGTTGAGGATGTCGCGGAGGCTCTGCCCCCGAACGAACTCCATGACCATGTAGTAGATGCCGTCGACCGCGCCCCAGTCGTGGACGGCGACGATGTTCG
>DAIUEM010000080.1:0-8225 GCA_036845105.1 Actinomycetota bacterium
CGTCGTGCGCGTCGTCGCCGTCGGCGCGCTGCTGCCGCTCGTGACGAACTGCGAGGGCGACACGTGCACCTCCGAGGGCCGGGTGGGGATCACGATCGCGCTCATCGTCGGCATGCTCGTGATGCAGGCGTGCGTGCGGATCGTGCTCGCCGTGAAGTCGGCCGCGATGCCCGACGTCCTGTCCGGCAAGGACCTGCTCCAGGGCAACGGGCTCTCGCAGGCGGGCGGCGCGCTGTTCCAGGTGCTCGGCGCCGGCGTGGCGTTCGGGTTCGGCGCGTTCATGCCGTCGTGGCTCCTCGTGATCGGCGGTGGCGTCGTGCTGGTCGTGGCGGCGTTCGTCGCGCGGCGCATCCACCGGATGGAGGCCCGCCCGCACGAGATGACCTTCGGCCAGGAGGCCCGGCGCATCGTGCAGGACATCGTCGCGGGTCTGAGGGAGGTCGCGGACCGGCCGGCCGGCGCGCTCGGCCTCGCGTCGTTCCAGATGATCCGCTACCAGTTCTGGGGCTTCGCGCTGTTCGTGTTCGCGCTCTACGCGAAGAACCTCGTGGAGGGAGGCGAGGCGGACACCGTCGCGCTCGGCCTCGTCGGCGGGCTCGGGTTCGTCGGCGGCGCGATCGGGATGGTCCTCGCGCAGAAGTGGAAGGACACGGTGCCACCGGTACGGCTGCTCCTCGGTTCGATGACGCTGCTCGGGGTCGGCACGGTCGTGTTCGGTTGGTTCGTCTCGCTCGCGGGGTTCGCGGGGCTGTTGTTCGTCGGGTTCTTCTCGTTCTTCGTGGCGAAGATCTCCGCCGACACGGTGATGCAGCAGGCGATGCCCGACGACTTCCGTGGGCGCGCGTTCGCGCTGTTCGACATCGCGTACAACATCGGGTTCATCGTGCCCGCGCTGCTGCTGTCGATCGTCTGGATCGAGGACGATCCGGACCGTGTGCGGCAGATCCTGCTCGCGTCCGGCGTGGTGTTCCTCGTGCTCACCGCGCTCGTCGCCCGGTGGGCGAGCGCGATCCGCGATCAGTTCGCGCCGCAGGACGACGTCGTGGACGTCGTGGATGCGGAGCCGTGACGCCCGGACCCGCGAGCCCCGATCCCGTCACGCAGGCGGCGGCGTACCAGCGTCATCTGCTCGGGCTTCTCGGCGACGACGACCCCGAGCGGGTGCAGGCCGGGACCGCCGAGGCGTGGCGCGCGCTCCTCGCCGAGGCCGGTGAGGACGTCCGGACGCGCGCCGAGCCGTCCGAGTGGTCGGTCCTCGAGTGCCTCGGCCACGCGGTCGACGCGGAGATCGTGTCCGCCGGTCGCTACCGGTGGATCGTCGCCCACGACGAGCCGTCGCTGCTCGGCTACGACCAGGACCTGTGGGTCGACCGCCTGGACCACGGGCACGACGAGCCCGCGGATCTGCTCGACCTGTTCGGAGCGCTCCGGACGGCGAACCTCAGGCTCTGGGCCCGGACCACAGCCGAGCAGCGTGCGCGCGTCGGCATGCACGTCGAGCGCGGCGCCGAGAGCCTCGACCTGTCGTTCCGCCTGATCGCCGGTCACGACCGGTTCCACCTGGCGCAGGCGCGCCGAGCGCTCGACGCGGTTCGCGCCTGAGCGGGCTACCGCCTCTGGATCCTGCGCTCGAACTCGGGGAAGTAGTCGCCGATCTGGGCGAGGTCGAACGAGCGCAGGATCGACTCCTTCGGCTCGCGCTCGAGCAGGAACTCGAAGCACGCGCGGACGAAGTCCTCGGGCGTCGGGTACGCGCCGCCGAGCCGCTCGTAGTCGCCGGACGACAGGGTGACGGAGTGCCGCGTCGAGGTCCCGTCGTCCTCAAGGGTCACCTCGAAGCGGGACAGGAGGCGCTCGACGTCGGCGCCGCGGGTCACGCTGATGTCCGTCATGTCCGGGCCGGTATGGTACCGGCGCCGTCAGATGGGATCCGATGCCGCAGGTCAGGACCGAGGACGCGACGCTCCACGTGGAGGTGGACGGCTCGGGCGAGCCGGTCACCGTGGTGGCCCACGGCCTGACGAACAACCGGAACGAGCTCGCGGCGTTCACGCCGCTCGTGTCCGGCACGAAGGTCCGGTTCGACTTCCGCGGCCACGGACGCTCGAGCGCGCCCGAGACCGGCTACGCGTTCGCGGACTTCGCCCGCGACCTCGACGCCGTGGCGTCCGCGTACGGCGCCACCCGGGCGATCGGCACCTCGCTCGGCGCGGGCGCGATCATGAACCTGCTCTCCCGAGAGCCGGACCGGTTCGAGCGGACCGTCTGGCTGATGCCCGCCGGGCTCGACGTCCCGTTCCCGTTCAAGGAGCGCTGGGACGCGGTGGCGGACCAGCTCGACGGCAAGACGGCCGAGGAGGCGCTCGAGGCGATCCTGTCCGCCGCGGAGCGTGCGGGCGAGTACCGGCGGATGCCGTGGAAGCGCGAGATCGACCGCCTCCTCTGGGATCACGACCACCCCGACGGCGTCGCCCGGGCCATGCGAGGGGTCATCCGCGACCGGCCCGTCCCCGATCGCGAGATGCTCCGCGCTGTCACGCGCCCGGTCCTGCTGATCTGCGTCGAGGGCGACGAGATCCACCCGGCCGAGCTCGGCCGCATCCTGCACGAGCTCATGCCGGCCAGCCACCTCGTGATCTATCCGAGCGAGGAGGCGATGTTCGTCGGCCTGCCGCAGCTCGTCGAGCGCGTGAACGCGTTCCTGCTCGGCGACGACGAGGCCGCCGGCGCGCTGGGGTAGGCTCTCGCGCGTGACCGAGGAGCTCTGCGCCACCGACGCGTACCTGCGCTCGTGCGATGCCACCGTCGTCGCCGTGTACGAGGAGGGCGTGGTCCTGGACCGGACCGTCTTCTACGCCCGTGGCGGCGGCCAGCCGGGCGACACCGGCGTGCTGCGGTTCGCCGGCGGCGAGGTCCGTGTCGCCGACACCGTGAAGAGGGCCGGCGACGTCCTCCACGTGGTCGAGGGCACGGCGCCGGCCGTCGGCACCCCCGTCACGGCCGAGATCGACTGGGACCGCCGTCACACGTTGATGCGCACCCACACCGCGCTGCACGCGCTCTCGGGCATCGTGTTCTCCGGGTACGGCGCGAAGGTGACCGGCGGCAACATGGAGCCGGGGGTCGCGCGGATGGACTTCGAGCTCGACGCGATCAGCCAGGAGTTCGGCCGCGAGGTCGAGGGCAAGCTGAACGCCGCCCTCGCCGAGGACCACCCAGTCCACGTGAGCTTCCTGCCGAGGGCCGAGGCGCTCACCGACCCCGACCTGATCCGCACGAAGGTGAACCTGATCCCCGAGCACGTCGACCCGATCCGCGTGATCGACATCGAGGGCCTGGACAAGCAGGCCGACGGCGGGACGCACGTGCGCTCGACCGCCGAGGTCGGGCGGGTCCGGGTGGCGAAGACCGAGAGCAAGGGCAAGGGCTTCAAGCGCATGCGTATCGAGCTCGCCTGAGCCGACGCCGGCGCACGCGGAGCGGTACCGTGGAGTCGCGATGACCCCACCCGAACGCCTGACGCCGCTCGACGCCTCGTTCCTGTACCTGGAGCGCCCGGCGATGCACATGCACGTCGCGGCGCTGTCGATCTTCGACCCGTCCACGAGGCCGGACGGACGTCTGCGGTTCGAGGACGTCGAGGAGGTGTTCGCCAGCCGGCTCCACCTGGCGCCGCGGTTCCGGCACAAGGTGCGGACCGTGCCGCTCAACCTCGCGCTGCCGGTGTGGGTCGAGGATCCGCACTTCGACCTGGACTTCCACCTCCGGCGGGCCGCCGTGCCCTCTCCCGGCGGTCGCCACGAGCTCACCGGGTACGTGCAGCGGATCCTGTCTCGGCCGCTCGACCGGTCTCGGCCGCTCTGGGAGCTCTACGTCCTCGAGGGGCTGGAGGACGGCCACGTCGCCACCCTGTTGAAGGTCCACCACGCGATGATCGACGGGCTCGCCGGTGTGCAGCTCGCCGCCGCTCTCTGGGACCTCTCGCCCGAGGCGCCGCCGACCCCGCCGGCCCCGGCCTGGGCGCCCGAGCCCGAGCCGTCGTCGGAGGACCTCCTGCGCGACGCGGTCGAGGAGCTCGCGACGCACCCGATCCGCGCCCTGACCGACGCCATCGAGACCGCGCGCCGGCAGCCGGCGCTCGCGGCGCTGAACGTCGGGTCGGTGCTCTCAGGTGTCCGCAGCGTCCTCGACATGGGCGCGCGCCCCGAGTCCCCGCTCGACGTCGAGATCGGCTCGAACCGGCGGTTCGCGATCGCCGACGCGCCGCTGCAGCGGTTCAAGGACGTGAAGAACGCGCTCGGCGGGACGGTGAACGACGTGGTGCTCGCAGCGGTGGCGGGCGCGCTGCACCGGCTGCTCCGCTCGCGCAGGGAGCCGACGCGCGGCCGGACGCTCCGGGTGCTCGCGCCGGTGTCGGTGCGCGCGTCGGGGGACCGGACGATCGGCAACCGGGTGGCGCCCGCGCTCGTGGACATCCCGGTCGGCACGATGGGCGCGAAGCGGCGCCTGGCCGAGGTCCGCGGGGCCACCGAGCACCTCAAGTCCTCGATGATGGCGATGTCGGCCGACACGATCATCAGCCTCGGCGCCTACGCGCCCGGCGGGCTGCTCGCGGCCGCGGCCCGGGCGGCATCGCTCGGGCCCTGGTTCAACCTCGTCGTCTCGAACATCCCCGGGCCACAGCAGCCGATGTACCTGGCCGGCGCGAAGCTCGTCGCGAGCTACCCCGCCATGCCGCTCAACCGGAACTCGGCGCTGTCGATCGCCTGCTCGTCGCTCGGCGGGACGATGGCGTTCGGGGTCACCGCCGACTGGGACGCGATGCCCGACGTGGAGGTGCTCGCGCTGGGGCTCGAGGAGGCGCTGGACGAGCTCGCGAAGGCGGCCGGCGTCTAGCCGCGCCTGCCGTCGAGCTCGGACGCCAGCCAGTCGGCCACGTTCGCGAGCCACCGGTCCGGCGCCTCGAGCTGGGGGACGTGACCGACGTCGGGGAGCACGCGGATCCGCCACTCGGGATGCGCGTTCGTGGCCGCCCAGGCGAACGCGGCCGGGACCAGCCGGTCCTGACGCCCGTGGATCGCGAGCACCGGGCACTTGACCTGGTCGACGATCGCCCGGCCCCGCTCGGGGGACCGTCCGAGGGACAGGAGCGAGCGGGTCGCCTGCAGGAACGCCGGCGCCGTGTCCGGGTCGTCCTCCCGCTCGAGCAGCAGGTCCACGTGGGCGCGGATCGCGTCCTCGGGGATCCGGCGGATGTCGACCGTGGACAGGCGCAGGCTGAGCCGGACGAGCCGGTCGGCGTCGATGCGCTCGAAGCGCTGCCGCATCACCCACTCGCCGACGCGCTTCATCCGGTACGCGGCGAACCCGCCGATCACCACGGGCGAGGGGAACCCCCCGCGCGCCCAGGGGTAGACCGAGGCCGTGAGGATGAGGCCCTCCACCGACGAGGGCTCGGTCGCCGCCTGCATCATCGCGATGCCGCCGCCCATCGAGTTGCCCGCGAGCACGACCGGGGTCCCGACGACCTCCTCGACGAAGTGCGAGAGCAGCGCACGGTTGGCCGTGAGCTTGCTGCTGCGGCCCGCGCGCGGGGTCCGTCCGAACCCGGCGAGGTCCGGCGCGAGGACGCGTCCGTGCTTCGAGAGGCCCTCGCCGACGAGCACCCAGTTGAGGTGAGAGCCCCCGAGCCCGTGGACGAGCACGAAGGTGCGCCCGGGCGGCCCCTCCCACTCGACGTAGTGCACCGGCCCGCCGAGATCCACGTACCGGCTCTCGGGGAGCCGGAAGGTACCAATCATGCCGCTCAGCCTACCCCCCGGAGCCGCCCCGGTGTCCGCCCGCCACCTCGGCCGGTCTAGACTCCAACGCCATGACCGTCGTGCGGCTCCGGCCGCCGCTCCGCGAGCTCGCGGGCGGACGCGCCGAGGTGCCTGGCCGGGGCGCCACGGTGCTCGAGGTGCTGCGGGCGCTTGAGGCCGCGCACCCGCGCCTGCGGGGCTGGATCCTCGACGACCGGGGCCGGATCCGCAGGCACGTCGCCGTGTTCGTCGGCGGAGAGCGCGTCGAGGACGACGCGCCGCTCGAGGAGGGGGAGCGGATGGAGATCCTGGGCGCGGTGTCCGGGGGGTCGGACGACGTGGAGCTGCTTGCCGGCACGCGCAAGGGTCTGTTCGTCCTCCGCGGCGACCGCGGCGGCCCGCTCGAGGTCGCCGGCCGGGTGTTCCCCGGCCAGGACGTCGAGTACGCGATCCGCGATCCGCGCTCGGGCGCGTACCTCGCGGCGGTCACGCACGGGCAGTTCGGTCCTCGCGTCTTCCGGTCCCAGGACCCGACGGCGGCCGAGTGGGAGCAGACCGACGGCCCGCGGTTCCCCGACGGGCTCGACGCCAGCGTCGAACGGGTGTGGGTCATCGTCCCCGGCGAGGAGCCGGACGTGCTCTACGCCGGCGTCGATCCCGCCGCCCTGTTCGAGAGCCGCGACAGCGGCGCGACCTGGACCCTGAACCGCCCGCTCTGGGACGACCCCTCTCGATCGGAGTGGGTGCCGGGCAACGGCGGCCTCATGCTCCACACGATCTGCCCCTGGCCGGGCGAGCCGGGCAGGTTGCTCGTCGGGGTCTCGGCCGTCGGCGTGTGGCTGACCGACGACGGGGGCTTGTCGTGGCGGGTCGGCAACGACGGGATCGTGCCGCGCTACCTGCCCGAGGAGGCCCGCGCGAAGCCGCTCGGCCGGTGCGTGCACCACGTCGAGCGCTCGCCGGTGCGCCCCGAGCGGCTCTTCATGCAGTTCCACGGCGGCGTGTACCGCTCGGACGACGGAGGCTCGTCGTGGGTCGACATCGCGCGCGGGCTGCCATCGGACTTCGGGTTCCCGATCGTGACGGACCCCGCGGATCCGGACGCGGCGTGGGTCATCCCGATGAACGGATCCGAGGACCGGATCACGACGGACGGTCGGGTGCGCGTGTTCGAGACGAGGGACGCGGGTGAGACGTGGACCGCTCGCGAGGCCGGCCTGCCCGAGCAGGGATACCTGACGATCCTGCGCCAGGCGTTCTGCCACGACGGGCGAGACCCGCTCGGCCTCTACTTCGGGGCCACGTCCGGCGAGGTGTTCGCCTCGCCCGACGGCGGCCTGAGCTGGACCGCCGCGGGGCTCCGGCTGCCGCCGGTGCTGTCCCTGCGGGCCTCGGGCGATGCTGCCTCGTGAGGACGGGCGCGAACCTCCGCGGTGGGTGGGTGCGGCGTCGCGTGGCGCTGTGGCCCGCGGCCCTGACGATCGCGCTCTCCTTCCTCCCCGCGGCGAGCGTCGCGCGCGCCCAGGAGCCGCCGACGTGCTTCGGGCAGGTCGCGACGATCGTCGGCACGGAGGGCGACGATCGCCTGATCGGCACTGCGGATGCCGACGTGATCGCGGCCCTCGGGGGCGACGACACCGTCTGGTCCGAGGCCGGCGACGACCTGGTCTGCGGCGGCCCCGGGGCGGACCAGATCGTCGGGACCGGTGGCGACGACCAGCTCGACGGAGAGGAGGGCGACGACGGCGTCTTCGGGGTCGAGGGGAGCGATCTCCTGCTCGGCGGCGACGGGAACGACGTCCTCACGGGCGGACAGGCCAGTCCCGGCAACGACGTGATGGATGGGGGGCCGGGAGACGACCGCCTGCTCTCGAGCGGTCCGGGCAACGACGTGTTGACCGGCGGTCCCGGGGACGACGTCCTGCACGGGCACGATGGGGACGATCGGCTGGACGGCGGTCCGGGCTCGGACATCGCCTTCGGCGGACAGGGCGCGGACGACCTCATCGGCGGGACGGAGAACGACCATCTCTATGGCGGCGACGACGACGACATCCTGCGCGGGAAGGAGCACGACGACGTCATGGATGGGGGCGACGGGACCGACCGCGCTCGCGGCGGTCCTGGCGTCGACGTGTGCCTGTCCGGGGGCGGGTCCCCGTCGTGCGAGTCGCGCTCGCCCAGGAGGAGCGAGCCGTCGTCGCGGTCGGCCTCGTGCCGGGGCCACGACGCGACGATCGTGGGGACGTCCCGCAACGACGTCCTGATCGGGACCCAGGGCCGGGACGTGATCGCCGCGCTGCGGGGCGACGACGTGGTGCTCGGTCTGGGCGGCAACGACATCATCTGCGCCGGCGAGGGATGGAACAGCGTCCTGGCGGGGTGGGGCGACGACACCGTCGAAGGCGGCCGGCTGGGGGACGG
>DAIUEM010000081.1:0-8210 GCA_036845105.1 Actinomycetota bacterium
CGGACAAGGAGGACGAGATGGACGTGACCGTGACGCTCGGCCCCGAACGCGACGAGCGGCTCCGGCTGAACGGGACGACGGCCGGACAGGGTGGCCGCGAGCCCCGGACCTACCGCGCGGGACGCGTGTGCGAGGCCGACGGCTGCACCACCCTGCTGTCCCGCTACAACCGCTCCGACCTCTGCTGGCAGCACGAGCCGGTACGCGCCTACCTCGGGCCCGTCCGCGGGCGCCGGCCCCGCCAGGTCGACGTGGTGCAGGACCTGACATCGCTCAGCGCCTAGCCGCGAGCGCACGACAGACCGCGGCTCCGCCCCCCTCTCCCGGTGGAGCCCAAAGAAGAAGGCCCGGCCTCCGATCCGGAGCCGGGCCTTCTCATGTCCGCGCCTCGGACGCTCAAGAGGCGCGGTACCTGCGGGTCGTCAGGTCCTCGTCGTGCAGGTCAGCCTCGTCGTGGTCGTCGTGATCGTCGTGGACGACGTCGGTCCTCGCCGCCGCGGAGCCAACGGCCAGGTCGGCGTTCGCCGGTCTCGTGATCGCGCCGCCGATCGCGCCGCCCACGGCGCACGCGAGCAGCCCGCCGAGGATCGACCAGAACGTCGCCCAGAGCGCGCTGTCGACCCCCGTGCCGAGGATGCCACCGGTCGCGTCGGGCGAAAGCTGTGTCACCCGGCCGAGGTTGAACACGTTCAGGATCGCCGGGACGCCGATCACGAGCGTGACGATGAGGATCATGGCCCAGATCGTCATGCCGTTGAAGAAGCCGGCGGCGACCCCGCGGACGCCCGAGAGCCAGCCCGAGAGGAGGCCGCCGACGAACAGGCAGACGATCGCCGAGATCCCGATGTACCACTCGAGGTTCGTACGGATCTCGTCCATACCGGATCCGTACGCGAGCGCGAACCAGAGCGCCGTGAGCAGCGCGAGCAGCCCGAGCCCGAGCACCGTCCCGGCGAAGACGGCTCCCCACCGGATCTTCTGCGGGCTCGCCGCAGGAGCCGCCTGCCAGGCCGGCGCGTCGATCGTGCGAGTGGTGCGTTCCATCCTGGACCTCCTTCCATCCGTTCCTGCGAGCACTCGGGGTGAGGTACCCGGACGGCGGCCGTCCCATGCGTCAGCCGTTTCGCGCCGTCGCTCCACGGGGATAGCCCGTGCGTACGGACGATGGAGGGAGGTCCGCATGAAGATCGGTGAAATCGTCCGCGAGGTCAAGGTCCTGCCCGTCGAGCAGCCCGAGACCGTCCCCCTGCGGGAGCCCTCGACGCCGACCGAGGACCCGGCCCTCGAGCCCACGGAGCCACCCGCCGCGTGACCCACCACGTCGAGCTCGTCGTCGGTGCCGTCCGTGGGCTTCCGGTGGTGGCGGGTCGGGCAGGGCGGCTGGCTGCTCTCGCCGTGGCGCGGTCGCGAGCGGTGGGAACCGCACCTGAACCAGGCTCGCTGCCTGTTCCGTCGCCGGCTGATGCGGTGGCAGGAGTCGAACCAACTGCACCCGTCGGGGCCCCCCGTCGCGACGTGCGACTGCGGCTTCTACGGGCTGCACGGCCTGCCGAGGATCCGCGACCGGATGGTCGGGTTCAGCTGGGAGATCGGCGTCGAGTCCTCGGGTGCTCGGCACGGCCTGGTCTTCGGCGTCGTGCAGGCGCACGGGAGGGTGGTCGTCGGGACGCAGGGCTGGCGCGGCGAGTTCGCACGCCCGCTCGCGCTGCTCTGGGGACCTCAGGCGGAGCCCGACGGCCGCCTGTCCTCGATCGTCGATCGGTACGAGATCCCGGTCGTCCGCCTCGATCGACGCCCTCGTCCGCGAGTGGGGACCGGACGACGTCGAGCGCGACCTCCTCGCGAGCTGACCGGGTTTCCGCTCCCCGAGCGCCGGGTACCTCCACCGCCCGGTCGAACGGAAGGAGGGCCGATGTCGACGATCACCGAGAGCATCGACGTCAACGTCCCGCTGCGGACCGCCTACAACCAGTGGACCCAGTTCGAGGAGTTCCCCCGGTTCATGGAGGGTGTCGAGCAGGTCCGCCAGGTCTCGGACTCGTACCTGGAGTGGACGGCCGACGTCATGGGCCGACGACGGACCTGGGCCGCTCGGATCACCGAGCAGGAGCCCGACCGGAGGATCGCCTGGGTCGCGACCGAGGGTGAGGACGTCGCCGGGACGGTGACGTTCAAGCCGATCGACGCCGACACCACGCGCGTGCATTTCGAGATGCGGTTCGAGCCCGACGACACGGCCGAGAACGTCGGCGACGCGATGAACCTCGTCGAGATGCGCACGAAGGGCGACCTGGAGCGGTTCAAGCGGTTCATCGAGGCCCGAGGAACGGAGACCGGCGCGTGGAGGGGCGAGATCCCGCCCGACGGCACGGCGGTCGCCGGCTGACGGGCCGCGAGACGGCGCGTCCCGCGCCGTACGATGGGAGCCTCGGGGACCGAACGGGCCCCGGGGCTTCCCGCTCGCCCTCCCTCGTCGAGCGCGCGAAGGACCTGGCCGAGCGCGCCGACCGAGTCCATCGCCGGCACCCGTGGCTCGCGGTGCCCGTCGCCGTCGTCCGCAAGTTCGGCGACGACCGGGCCGGGCACTGGGCGGCGCTCCTGGCCTACTACGGGTTCTTCTCGCTCTTCCCGCTCCTGCTCGTGTTCGTGACCGTGCTCGGCTTCGTGATCCAGGACCACCCGGACCTGCAGCGGCAGATCCTCCGATCGGCGCTCGCCCAGTTCCCGATCATCGGCGCCCAGATCGAGCGCAACGTGCACTCGCTCACCGGCTCGGCGTGGGCGCTCGCGCTCGGGATCGCCGGCGCGACGTGGTCGGGGCTCGGCGTCGTCACGACCGCCCACGGCGCGATGGACGAGGTCTGGAACGTCCCGCGCCGCGATCGACCGCCGTTCCTGAGGTCCAGGCTCGAGGCGCTGGCGGCGCTGCTCGTCCTCGGGACCGCCACGATCCTCGCCGGTCTGCTCGCCGGCTTCGGGACGAACGGCGGTTGGGCCGGACCGGCGCTCCGCGGGTTCGCGCTCGCCGGCACGTTCGCGCTCAACGTGACCGTGTTCGCCGCGACCTTCCGGTTCCTGACCGAGGCCGAGGTGTCCTGGCGCGACGTGCTTCCGGGCGCCGTCACGGCGGCCGTCGCCTGGGGGGCACTCCTGGTCGTGGGGAGCTGGATCGTGGACCGACAGATCCGGGGGGCGACCGAGGTCTACGGGTTCTTCGCGATCGTGATCGGCCTGCTCGGGTGGATCTACCTGGCCGCGCAGGTCGTGCTGTTCTCCGCCGAGCTCAACGTGGTGCTGAAGCGCCGCCTCTGGCCGCGGAGCGTCGTCGGCGTCCCGCCGACGACCGAGCCCGACCGGCGCGCGCTCGCCGGCGAGGCGACCGAGGAGGCGGCGCGTCCCGAGCAGGCGGTCGAGGTCCGCTTCGAGGGCCGACGGGAACCCTCCCGGCAGGCGCCTTCCGAGGAGCGGCCGGAGGCATGACAGATGCAGCGCCCGGACGACCGTCGTGGGTCCGGGCGCTCCGCTGATCGTTGGGTGCGATGGGGATCGCTACTCGCCGAGCGCCCGACCTCGCGACGCGTCCGGCGCCGCCGGGAGCGACCACATCGACGCGCCGCTCGGTGGAACCGCGTCGTCGACTCCCTCGCCGGTCCGCTCCATGGTCTCGGTGGCGCGGTCGCCGGCGCGGCTCGCGAGCTCGGCGCCGCGGTCGATCGCCCGCTCGCCGGTCTCGATCGCCCTCTCGCGCAGACGCTCGCCGGTCGGGCCGACCCTCTCGTCCTCGACCCGGGTCGTGGGGATCAGCATCCCGGCCAGCAGCCCGGCGGCGGCACCGCCGACGAACGCGCCGACCCGGGGCACGCGCGCGAGCCCGAAGCCGGCAAGCACACCCGCCCCGACGACCACCCACGGCATCCGTCGGGCGACGTCGTCGACGTCGGCCATGATGCGCTGCGGGTCCGACCCCTCGAGGTACGAGCGTGCTCTCTCCAGGCCCTGGGCCGCCTTCTCCGCCACCGTGGCCGGCAGCTCCTTCCCCTCCGCGCGCAGGCGCGAGCTCGATCCGCGAACGGCCGTGGCCACCTCGCGCGGCGCGCTCCCGATCTCGGTCGAGCGCCGGTCCACCTCCTGCCCGAGGCGCCCTCTGGTCGTCTCGCGCAGGTCGACCGCCTCGTCCTTCACGGTGCGCTGCAGCTCCTGCACCTTGTCGCGGAGCACGTGCGTTTCACCGCTCGAGGGCTCGTTCATCCACGACGGTTCCATACGCCCACCTCCTCCGTGTCCGGTGGGGTTTCCCGTCGTTCCTCGCGGGCAAACGCACGTTCGCCCGGGGACACGTGGCCTCCGCCGCCGACGGCGTCGTCGCTCAGGGCGGGGTCTCGCGTCCCCAGTACGAGGGCGGGTCGCTCGCGGGGAACGAATCGTCGATGGCGTCGTCGACGAGCGCCTCGCGGTGATCGGCGGACCCGGGCACCACGTCGCCCGTCCGGACGACCCGGTCCACGGCCCGACGGCGCCGGGCACGCACGAGGGCGACCGCGGCGGCGGTCACCGCCACGATCCACGCCAGCGAGCGCATCGTCCGGCCCATCCGCATCGTCGTACCCACGGCTCGGCCACGCGAACCCCGTTTGGCGAGGAACGACGCATGGGTAAATCCCCGCCGACCGAACCCGGCGCCAACGGAGGTAGGGATGACGCCCGAGGAGCAGCGACGCGGCGATGGCCTGGACGAGCGACTCGCGCGCGAGGAGACGGAACGCCGCACCCAGGGAACGACCGAGGCCGAGACCCAGCTCGTGGACGACGGACCGCAGGACGACGAGGGGGAGCTCGTCGCCGACGCCGCGAGCGGCGAGCGGGACGTCGACGACGAGGACGAGCTGCTCGAGACGCTCGGAAGCGGCGGCGGCGACGTTCCGATGGAGGAGGCCGCCGTCCAGATCCTCCAGGACGCCGCGCCCGGCGGGACGGACGACGCGTCCGACGGGTACGTGACCCAGGAACGGGAGGAGCCATGAAGACGATCGCGCTGTGGACGGTGTTGCTCACGCTCCTCGGGGTGTCCGCGTACCTGATCGGGGCCCTCGTGAAGAGCGTCCTCGACGAACGACGCTCGAACAACCTACGCCGGATCTGGCGGAACTTCGCGCTCGGGATCTCGTTCGCCGTCCTGTTCCTGGTCAGCTGGTTCGTCCAGGGCATCGCGCAGTGGGAGACGTACCGGCTCGAGCAGGCGCAGCACGGCGAGCCGGCCGTGGTGTCCGAGTACATCGTGCACTTCGGGCAGGCGACGCTCGAGAACTGGCAGTCGGAGTTCCTCCAGCTGTTCGCCTTCGTGGTGCTCTCGGCGGTGTTCATCCACCGCGGCAGCGCCGAGTCGAAGGACGGGCAGGACCGGATCGAGCGCAAGGTCGACGAGATCCGGACCATGCTCCGGGAGTCGAACGGCGGGCGGTCGAGCCGCAAGGCGTCGGCGGGCCGATGAGCCGGATGTGGAGGATGTCCTCGGCGACGGGTCCGACCGATCGCTCGGCCGCCTGAGGCGCGAGCGCGTGGCGCCGGTCGTCAGCGTGCCGGGGCGACGACGCCGTCGCTCGTCGCGCGTGCCCGGGATGCCGGCGTGGGCTCGTCCTCGCCGAACGTGTACACGGCGTACCCCTGCCGGATCACCGTCTGCGCCACGTTCCGGACGGTCACGCCGCCGGCGGTCACCCCGTGCTCGGTCCCCCGGTGCGCGTGACCGTGGACCGCGAGATCGCACCCCGCGCGGTCAATCGCCTCGGCGAGCAGGTAGCTGCCGAGGAACGGGAAGAGCTCGGGCGGCTCAC
The DNA here is from genome assembly GCA_036845105.1 of Actinomycetota bacterium. GTDB lineage: Bacteria > Actinomycetota > UBA4738 > UBA4738 > HRBIN12 > HRBIN12. The sequence goes on from DAIUEM010000081.1 coordinate 5,832, forward strand.
CCTGCAGCGTGTCGCGGACGGGCGCGTAGTGGGTGAGCGCGATCCGCACGTCGGCACGCAGGGACCGGAGGGCGAGCTCGAGCGCGTCGGCGCGCTCCCTCGAGTGGCGGACGAACGCCTTCATCTCGGGCTCCCCGAACTCGGTCCCGTTCGCTCCGGCGAACCCGCCGCCGAAGCCCTTCACCCCGGCGACGCCGACGGAGCCCTCCGGGGTGTCGACCCGGACCGCGTCGCCCTCCAGGACCACCACACCGACGTCGCGGAGCGTCGCGGCGATCTCCTCGGGTCGATCCGCGTGGTGGTCGTGGTTGCCGAGGACCGCGACGACCTGCAGCTCGAGGCCCTGGAGCTCGGCCGCGAGGATCTCTGCCTCTTCGACCTCGCCCGCCTTCGTCAGGTCGCCCGCGACCAGGAGCACGTCCGCGCGCTCCGGGACCGTGGCGAGCTGCTCGCGGAGCAACCCGGCCGAGTCGCCGCCGACGTGCACGTCGCCGACCGCGGCAACCCTGATCACGTGACCCGCTCCTCGCGCTCCGCGTCCGGGTACCGGCCGACGGTCGTGCGGTTCTCGACCTCCAGGTCGGCGCAGCGCTCGGCCGCGACCTCGTCGACCGCGGCGCGACGCTCCTCGGTCGGCACGACGCCGGTGATGCGGACGCGGCCGGCCACGATCGAGACCTGCAGCTCGGGCTCGTTCACCCGTGGGTCGCGCGCGAGCGCCTCCTGCAGGTGCGCCGCCAGGTACTCGGGCGTTCCGCGCCCGCTCACGCCGGACCCCCCGAGCCGACCGCCTCGTTGAGCGCCGCGATCGGCGCCGCGGGGACGACGAGGTCGACCGATGCGGCGAAGAGCAGCAGGCTGAGCATCCGGCGCGCCCCGTGCTGCAGCGACCGGGCTACGAGGTAGTCCCAGTCCAGGTCCGTCAGGCCGATGATCGCGAGCGCGTCGTACCAGTACCGAGGCGTCTCCTCGCTGGTCGCCTGCGCCTTCATGACGATCAGATCCTCGGGCGGCGCGACCGGCACCAGACGTCCGCGGAACGGCATCCGCCGCGCGCGGGCCAGCATCTCGTCGCCGAGCAGGATGTCCCTCGACGAGCGGAAGATGACGTCGACGAGCACGCCGTGCTTGAACGCCTTGAAGAGCCAGTGCTCCGTCTCGCGCCTGGTCTCGAACCCGCGCTCGTCGAGCACCTCCAGCACGCGCCCGGCGGTCTCGGGCCGGACGAACAGGTCGATGTCGCGCGTGCCTCGGTCGCGCCCGTACACGGCCGAGCCGATCCCGCCGATCAGCAGGTGCGGGATCTCGGCCTCGCGCAACGCGTCGAGCGCGTCGTCGAGGACCGACAGGAACAGGTCGGTGTCGTCGGCCTCGGTGACCTCGGTGAGGGTCTCGGGTGTGGCCATGCAGGGCTCCTCGCGGGCGGCCGTCGTGGCGCTGTGGGTCTACCCGGGGCCCGAGGCCGGCAAACGACCGTCAGGCGGCGCGCGGCACGGCCGGCGACTCCTCCTCGAGCAGTTCGAGGACCGCGGCCTCGACCGCCTCGCGGAACGCGGGATCGTCGAGATCTCCCGAGGCACGCTCGAGCGCGGGCGCGATCGTGACGCCCTCCTCGAAGCGGTCGAGGACGCGAGGGTCCACGTACGACGCCCGCGCGACGGCGGGGGTGTTGCCGAGGAACTGGGCCACCTCCCGGATCGCGGCCGAGACCTGCCGTCGACGCGAGGTGACGCTCGTCCGCTCCCCCTCGGCGAGCGCCAGGCCGACCGCCGCGACCACCGTCCCGTGCCACGTGCGGAAGTCCTTGGCGCTGTACCCGTCACCCAGCGTGTCCTTCACGTACGCGTTCACATCCGCCGCACGGACGTCGCGCCACACGTGGCCGTCCCGGTACGCGAGCAGCTCCGGGCCACCGGCATACCGGCGCTTCAGCGAGCGGACGAGCGAGAGCACGTCGGGGTCCGCGACCTCCAGGACGAGGCGCTTGCCGCTCTTCGCCGTGAAGTCGAACACGGCGACCCCGTCGCGCATGTGGACGTGGTCCCTGCGCAGCGTCGCGAGCCCGAACGACCCGTTGTCGCGCGCGTAGCTCTCGGACCCGACCCGGAACGAGGCCTGGTCGAGCAGCCGGACGGCGCCCGCGAGCACGCGCTCGCGGGGCAGGCCGCGGCGCCCGAGGTCCTCGGCGACGTGCTCGCGCAGGACCGGGAGCGCCCGCGCGAACCCCAGCATGCGGTCGAACTTCTCCGCGTCGCGCCTCGCTCGCCACGCGTCGTGGTACCGGTACTGACGCCGACCGGCCGCGTCGGTCCCCACCGCCTGCAGGTGGCCGAGCGGGTCCGGAGAGATCCAGACGTCGGTCCAGGCCGGCGGGATCGC
>DAIUEM010000082.1:0-8187 GCA_036845105.1 Actinomycetota bacterium
CGCCGCGAAGCGGACGACGGCCAAGCGGAAGGCCGCAGCCAAGAAGGGCGCCGCGAAGAGGAAGCGAACGACGGCCAAGCGGAAGACCGCAGCAAGGAAGTCTCCGGCGAGGAAGCGGACGACCGCGAAGACGCGGTAGCGGTCTGTTCGGAAGGGGGGGCGTCATGTGCGCCCCCCCTTCCGCCGTCCGGACCAGGAGGCGTGCTAGGCTGCGCGCCGCGCACCTCATGGTGACCACGACAGCCGATCGTCCCGCAACCGACGATGCCGTCCGAACGCCCAGCGTGCTTGCGGTGCTGGTCGTGCGGGACGGCACCCGATGGCTCCGCGAGTGCCTCAAGTCACTCGCCTCCCAGCGCTATCCACGCTTCGGCGTGGTCGCCGTCGACAACGCATCGACGGATGGCTCGCGCGAGGTGCTCGTGCAGGCGCTCGGCGAGCGTCGCGTCCTCGCGCTCGACGAGGACCGAGGGATCGCCGGGGCGCTCCGCGCCGCGTCCGAGCTCCCGGCCGCCCAGGCCGCCGACTACCTGTTGATCGTCCACGACGACACGGCCCTGGCGCCGAACGCCGTGACGAGCCTCGTCGAGACCGCCGAGGGCATCCACGGCGTCGAGGGCGTCGGCGTGGTCGGCCCGAAGGTCGTCGACTGGGACGACCCGCGCATCTTGCGGGAGGTCGGCCGCTCGGTGGACGCCTTCGGCCACCCGTACAGCCCGCTCCAGGAGGGTGAGCGAGACCAGGGGCAGTACGACCGCGTCCTCGAGGTCCTGTTCGTCTCCTCCTGCGCGATGCTCGTCTCGCGGGAGGCGTGGCAGCGGACCGGCCACCTCGACGAGCGGTACGGCGGTCATCACGACGACCTGGACTTCTGCTGGCGGGCGCGCGTCGCCGGGTTCCGCGTCCTCATGACGCCGCTCGCGCAGGCCCGCCACGCTGACGCCAGCGTCCGCGGAGAGAGACCCGGCCCCCAGCGGCGCCGAAGCTCGAGGTACCACGCCGAGCGCTCGGGCCTGGCCTCGATGCTCAAGGACTACGGACTCGTCACGCTCGCCTGGCTCCTGCCCGTCTACATGGTGGCCGGGCTCGTCCGGGTGTTCCTGCTCGCCATGTCCCGGCGGTTCGAGGACGCGTACGACCTCGTCGCCGCGTGGGGCTGGAACCTGCTTCACCTGCCCGGCACGATCCGACGCCGCGTGCGCGTGCAGTCCGTCCGCGCGGTGCGCGACCGGCACGTCCGTCGCTTCATGGCCTCCGCGTTCCGTGTTCCTCGGTGGTTCGAGCGCGCGGAGGAGATCCTCGACGAGCAGCTCGAGGAGGGCGAGGAGGAGCAGCCGCGTCTGCGCGAGCGCGCGAGCGCCCTCGCGCTCGCGCATCCGGTCCTCGTGGCGGTCGGGCTCGGGATCGTCGTCGGGGCGGTCGCCGTCCGACACCTGGTCGGGCCCGAGGTGCTCCAGGGCGGAGCCCTCGCGTCGTTCCCGGCCCAGGCCTCGGGATTCTGGAACGAGCTCCTGTCGGGGACGCGGACGACGGTACTCGGGGGCGCGCAGCCGGCGAGCCCCGCGCTCGCGGCGCTCGGCGGCCTGTCGTGGCTGACGTTCGGCAGTCCGGCGATCGCGCAGAAGGTGCTGCTCGCCGCGCTGCCCCCGATCGCCGCGGCGTTCATGTACCGGGCGCTCGCCCGACAGACGCATCGCCCGGCGCCGGCCGTCGCGGGGGCGGTGGCGTACGGGCTGTCGGCGATCGTGCTGTGGGCGTTCTCCGAGGGTCGGATCACGGTCCTGGTCATGCTCGCGGCGCTCCCGGCGGCGTGGGACCGGCTCGAGGCCCTCTTCGGCCCCGACCCGCCCGAGCGCCCCGGCCGCGCCGTCGTGGGGCTCGGCGTCGCCGTCGCGGTGGGGACGGCGTTCTTCCCGGGCACGCTCCTCGCGGTCGCGCCGATCGCGGCCGTGCTGCTCCTCTCCGGCCGCCGTCGCGGCAGGGGCCTGGTGCTCGCGGCCGGGGGCGCGGTCGCGGCCGCGCTGCTAGTGTTCCCGATCGTGCCCGACCTCGTCGGCGCGCCCGCCGCCGAGCTCTCGGCGCTCGTCGGCACCGCCGAGATCGGTCGCATCCTGCGTCTGTCACCCGGGGCGGCCCCGGGCTCGTGGCCGATCGCGGGCTTCCTCCCCGTGTCGGCCGCGCTCTGCTTCGCGATCGTCGGCCCAGAGCATCGGGGCCGCGCGTGGCGCGCGATGCTGCTGGCCGTGCTCGGGCTCGGGCTCGCGTGGGCCTCGGCGACGCGGTGGCTGCCCGATGGGCTGACGAACCAACCCGCCTACCTCGCCCTCGCGGCCGTGGCGATGGCCGCGCTCGTCGGCTACGGGCTCGCGACCCTCGGCGAACGGATCGGGAGCGAGGCGTTCGGCGTCCGGCAGATCGCGGTCGCGCTGCTCGCGATCGTGCTGACGGTCGGCGTCGGCTCGCAGGCGCTCCAGGCCGCGATCGGGGAGTGGGGGGTCGGGCCGAACGCGCTCCCGCCCGCCTGGCCGGTCGTCTCCGCGAGCGGCCCCGGCGCGTTCCGCATCGTGTGGTTCGGGGAGCCGGGCGGTGAGCGGTTCCCGGCGCCTGGCGGCGATGCGTCCGTCCTGCTCGAGGAGGCGGCCGCCTCGATGCGGTACGCGATCACCGATCGCGACGGCATCGTGGCGCTCGACGTCGGACGCGCCGGCCACGGCGGGGGGCACGCGTTCCTCGACGAGGTCCTGCGCGAGATCGTCGCCGGACAGACCCGGCACGGTGGCCGACTGCTCGGGGCCCTCGGCGTGCGGTTCCTCGTCGCCGACGAGGGCGACGCACCGCGGCCCGTCGTCGACCGGCTCGACGAGCAGGTCGACCTGTTCCGGGTCCAGGCGGGTGGCCTGATCATCTACCGGAACCCGCGGGAGCTCCCCGTGGCCTCGGTGGTGGAGGGCGCGGAGTTCGCCGAGGCGGCGGCCACCGACGACCTCACCGCGCTCGCGGGCCTCCCGGACGTGGTGGCCTCCCCACTCGAGGGTCGGGACGGCGGGTTCGCCGGCACGGCGCCGGCCGGGACCGCATACGTCGCCGAGCAGTTCGATGGCGGCTGGCGGGCTCGGACCGACGGCTCCTCGGCCGAGCCGACGGAGGCGTTCGGCTGGGCCATGACCTTCCGGACGGGCTCCGGGGAACACCGGATCGTGTACGAGCGCGACACGTTCCGGCGCGTCGAGATGCTCCTGCTCGGCCTGTTGTGGCTCGCCGCCCTGTGGATCACGCGGAAGCCGGGTGAGCGATGAAGAGCCGGGGACAGTTCCTCGTGGCCCTCCTCGTCGTCGTGGGCGTGGTCGTCGGCGCGGTCTATCTGGACCGCCAGGTGGGAGCCCGGCCGCTCGGGACCTCCAGCCCTCCCGGCGTGCCGTCGGGCGCGTGGTTCTGCCCGCACGGCGGGGGCTCGAAGGACTGGGACGTGCGCGTCCAGCTCGCCAACCCCGGCGCCGAGCCGGTGCAGGTGCGCGTGCGCGCGATCTCGGCCAAGAAGCCCTCCGAGCCGCAGGAGCACGTCGTCGAGCCCGGGGCGACGCTCATCGTCCCCGTTCCCGGGGAGGGACGCGAGGCCGCCACGACCGTCGAGTACTTCGGCGGGTTCGTCGTGGCGGGGTGGCTCGAGCGCGCGGAGGGGGACGCCAGCGGGGTGGCCGCCGAGCCGTGCCTGCCCGACACCGGCGGGCGCTGGCTCCTGCCGGACGGGACGGCCGCGGTCGAGGAGAACGACGACCACGTCGTCGTGATGAACCCGCATGCGGCCGAGGCCGTGATCTCGGTGACGCTGCTCACGGACGGCCGGAGCGGCCCCGTGCGGACCGAGGCGTGGACGAACGTGACCCTCAAGCCGTACCGGAGCCGGGCGTTCAGCCTGAACGAGAACGCCCTCGGCGAGACGACGGTGGCCGCGGTCGTGGACGTCTCGGTCGGACGCGTGGCCGCGGCGACGCTCGGGATCTCGCAGGCGGGCGGCATCCGGGGCAGCGTGGGGCTACAGGCCGGCGCGCGGACGCAGATCCTGCCGGGCGGCGGGGACGCGGGACGGACCGCGCTCACGGTGATGAGCGTCGGGCAGGATCGGGTCGAGCTGTCGGGGACGATCCTCGAGCCCGAGACCACGCAGCCCGTGTCGGCGCTCGGTGACGCCGCGCCGGCGGCGGAGACGGCGCGGACGGTCCCGCTCACGACCGCGACGCCCACGACGCTCGTCGTGGAGGCCGACGGTTCGGGCGTGGCCTTCGCCCGGCGCACGTTCGGCGTCGGGACCGACCAGGCCTCGACCGCGGGGGCGACCGAGCCGGCCGGGGCGTGGATCGTGCTGCCCTCGGTCGTCGGAGAGCCGTCGAGCCCGGCGATCGTGCTCGCGAACCCCGGCGAGGAGCCCGCGACCGTCACGCTGACGGCGTTGCCGAGCCCGGGCGCCACCGCACCCGATCCCGTCACCGTCGAGGTCCCGCCGCTCGCCACCGTCACGGCGCCCGAGGCCTTCGCCGCCGCGTCGGGCACCTCGTCGGTGATGGCGATCGCGACGGACGGAACGTTCGTGCCGGTCTCGGCGTCGTATTCGCTGGGGCGCGAGGGGTTCGCGACGTTCGCGGTCGCCGCGGGCGTTCGGATCCCCGATGCATGGGTACCCACATAGGAACGCGTCGTATGATGTGCGTTCGGTCAACCCCCATCTTCCTCGGACGGAGGACCCCGTGTCGAAGGGCAAGCACGGCAGGCGGTTCGCGCGACGCGGCCTGAGGGTCGCGCTCATCGCCGTCGGCGCGCTCGCGCTGCTCGGCGGCGGAACCGCGTACGCCGCCTACCGGTACGACGCCTCCACCGCCGGCCGCATCCTGCCGGGCGTCGCGGTCGCCGGGGTCGACGTGTCGGAGATGACGCGCGCCGAGGCCGTCCAGGCCGTGAGCGGGAAGGCCGCCGAGACGCTCGACGGGGAGCTCTCGGTCAAGGCGGGGGACCACTCCTGGACCGTGACGCCCGCGGAGCTCGGCATGTCGGCCGCCGTGGAGGAGGCCGTCGACCGCGCGTTCGCCCTGGCCGACGGGCTGTCGTTCTTCTCGCGCGTGTACCACCGGGTCGCGGATGAGTCGGTGAACGCGTCGATCGAGGTGCCGTTCGCGTACGACGACGCCGCGATCGAGGGGTTCGTGCACCAGGCGCGCGACGAGGTGGCCGTGCCGGCCGTCGACGCGCGGTTCGCGCTGGAGGACGTCGGGCTCGTGATGCGCCGGCCGAAGACGGGGCGGGCGCTGAAGGTCGAGGACGCGTCCGCGCGCCTGCGCTCCGCGCTCGAGGAGCACGCGACCGACGTGCGGCTGCCGCTGCGCGACGTCGCGCCCGAGGTCACCGTCGACGCGCTCGGCAACACGATCGTCGTCGACCTGTCCGAGAACGTGCTGCGGTTCTACGAGGGCTTCAAGGTCCGCAAGCAGTACCCGGTCGCCACCGCGGCGCCCGGATACGAGACGCCCGTCGGGAACTGGAAGATCATCGACAAGCGCGAGAACCCGACCTGGTACAACCCGGCGCTGGACTCGTGGGGCGCCGACCTGCCGGCCGTCATCGAGCCCGGTCCGAACAACCCGCTCGGAACCCGCGCGCTGTACCTGAACTCGCCGGGGATCCGGATCCACGGGACGTCGGCCTCGGCGTCGATCGGGACGTACGCGTCCCACGGCTGCATCCGGATGCTCATCTCCGACTCCGAGGAGCTCTACCCCCTCGTCCCGGTCGGGACGCGGGCCATCATCATGCCCTGACGTTTCCGTCCGGCGCGGTCCCACCTGCGGTCGGCCGTTCGGCGTACCCCGAGGCAACCCGCTCCCTTCGGCGGGGGATGTCCGGCGGGCGACCAGGCCCACATGGACACGGCCCGCGTGGTCACCGGGAAATGGGAGCGGGGGGCTATGGCCCGGCGACCGGCCCCGCGCCGAGGATATGGGCATGGACCGCAAGATCGACGGCACCTGCCCCGTGTGTCATCAGGGCGACCTGATCACCATCTCGATGAACGTGAGCGGGACCGACCTGTCCTTCACCACGTGCCACATGTGCGAGGCGAAGTGGTGGTTCCGCGACGGCGACCCGGTCCCGCTGCAAGGCGTGATCGGCACCGTGCTCGTCCGGAGGGGATGACCGCACGCGTCGAGTAGGATGCGGTGGCCGTGTCACCGCATCCCGATCTCGATCGCATCTTCAAGGCGTACGACGTCCGAGGGGTCGTTCCCGACGAGCTGAACGAGGACGTCGCGCGCCGCATCGGCTCCGCGTTCGCGGAGTGGGCGGCGGCGCCGCGGATCGCGATCGGCCGTGATTGCCGGCTCTCCTCACCCGCGCTCGCCGCTGCGTTCACCGAGGGGGCCACGTCGCGCGGCGTCGACGTCGTCGATCTCGGGCTCGCCTCGACCGACCTCCTGTACTTCGCGTCCGGCTCGCTCGACGTGCCCGGCGCGATGCTCACCGCGAGCCACAACCCGCCCGAGTACAACGGCCTGAAGTTCTGCCTCGCGGGCGCCAAGCCGGTGGGGCAGGACACCGGCCTCGCGGACATCCGCGCGCTGGCCGAGCGCGACACCTACCCGCCGGCCCCTCGGTCGGGCCGCGTCGAGGAGCGGGCCATCCTCGACGCCTACGCGGACCACGTGCTCTCGCTCGTGGACGCGTCCCGGTTCGCGCCGCTCACCGTCGTGGCCGACACGGCGAACGGGATGGGCGGGCTCGTGGTGCCGGCCGTGTTCGAGCGCCTACCCGTCACGCTCGTGCACCTGTTCCCCGAGCTCGACGGCACGTTCCCGAACCACCCGGCCGACCCCCTCGATCCCGAGAACCAGCGCGACCTGAAGCGCGAGGTTCTCGCGCACGGCGCAGACGCGGGGCTGGCGTTCGACGGCGACGCCGACCGCGTGTTCCTCGTCGACGAGCGCGCCGAGGGCGTGAGCGGCTCCGAGGTCACGGCGCTCGTCGCGAAGGCGATGCTCGAGCGGTACCCGGGCTCCACCGTCGTCCACAACCTGATCTGCTCGTGGGCCGTGCCGGAGGTGATCCGCGAGTCCGGCGGAACGCCGGTCCGCACCCGCGTGGGGCATTCGTTCATCAAGCAGGTCATGGCCGAGACCGGGGCCATCTTCGGCGGCGAGCACTCCGGCCACTACTACTTCCGGGACAACTACCGGGCCGACTCCGGCCTGATCGCCGCCGTCGTGGTCCTCGAGGCGCTCTCGCGCGCCGGGCGGCCGCTCTCGGAGGTGCTGGCGCCGTTCCACCGCTACCACGCGTCGGGCGAGATCAACTCGCGCGTGGACGATCAGGCGGGCAAGGTGGAGGAGCTGGCGGCGGCGTACCGCGACGGGCGACCGGACCGCACGGACGGCCTGACCGTCGAGTTCGACGACTGGTGGTTCAACGTCCGGCCGTCGAACACCGAGCCGCTGGTACGTCTGAACGTCGAGGCGCGCACCGCGGAGATGCTGGAAGAACGAACCGCGGAGGTCCTCGCGATCATCCGAGGCGAAGGAGGTGCGTCGTGAGCCTGGACCCCGAGCTGCTCGAGATCCTCGTCTGCCCGAACGACCGCGGCGAGGTCGAGTACCGCGAGGCCGAGCAGGTCATCGTCTGCGCCACGTGCGGCTACCGGTATCCCATTCGCGACGGTATCCCCGTGATGCTGATCGACGAGGCGGAGAAGCCCACCGGGAAGAAGCGGCGGTGACCCCGCTCGACGACGAGCGAACGCTTCGGGGCGCCGACCCCGCCGGCATGCTGGAAGCGGTCGGGAGCCTCCCGCGCCAGTGCCGCGAGGGGTACGAGTTGGGCCGCTCGGCGCCCGACCTGCCCTCCGCCGAGGGCGTGGCCAACGTGGCGTTTTGCGGGATGGGCGGCTCGGCCGTCGCAGGGGACGTGCTGCGGGTCCTCGCGGCGAGCCGCCTCGGCGCGCCGGTGCAGGTGATCCGCTCGCCCGAGCTGCCCGAGTGGTGCCAGCCCCACACCCTGCTCGTCGTCTCGAGCTACTCGGGCGACACCTCCGAGGCGGTCTCGTGCCTGGACGAGGCGATCCGGCGCGGATGCCGGGTCGTGGCCGTCACGTCGGGCGGCGAGGTCGCGCGGCGGACCGAGGAGCTCGGGCTCGGGGGGGTGCTCGTG